>NZ_SCTN01000440.1 GCF_004297345.1 Aquabacterium sp.
TCAAGCGCAGGAACTGCTCGTACAAAGCACCCGCGCCCGCACGCTGCAGCCCTTCGACCACGAACTGCAACTCGCCACGCGCCTCGTAAACCGCCAGGTTGCCGCGCGCCTCCACGAGCATGCCCTCCGATGGCGAAAACTCCACCTGTGAGAGCGCGCGCCTGAACATCGCACAACGCAGGGAGGCATTGCCATGCTCATCCTTGAGCGTGAAATAGCCATGGCCGCTGGCTGCCCGCGTAAAGCCACTGATCTCGCCCTTGACCACGCAAGAGGCAAAGCGGGCAGAAAGCGTATCGCCAACAGCCTGCACCAAGGCCGCCACCCCCCACACGCGAGCCGATCCACCTGAACGATCTGCTGGCCGATTTGTTGCCCAATCGCTCATGTCGTTTTCCCCGAAACGCCAGGCGTTGCGCGCCAGGCAAACGAAGCCGATGGCACCCCACCCAAGCCGGCTTGGCAGATGGCGTCAGCGCAGGGGTATTCGAGGACAAGTCCACACCCAGCGCGCCAGGGGGCCGCAGGCATCACACCCGTGTCACAGCGCCTTAATATTGTTCTAAGCATATGATTTCAAAGGATTTTTGCCTGCTTAAAAAATAAGCAATCTATCAAGGACCGTTGATTTTCGCGGGTTTGAGCGATGTGGCAGCGGCTTACCCACAAAGTTATCCACAGGTTCAGTGGATGATTTTGCCGCATTGCAACACGCGTGCCCGATACACCCTCTCGCGCGCCACATCGGGAAAGTCCCAGGCGCGCCACCGACTGCACCGCGATGCGGGAAAAGCGGATTTCAGCCCCATAATCGTCGGCTTGTCTTGCACCTGTCAGAGCGCGCCAAACGATGAGGCGAGCCTGAACAGACCATGCCCCTCGGGAGTCCTCTGTTGCTGTCGATCCTTCAAGCCGCCGGTTGGCCCATCATTCCTCTCGTGCTGTGCTCAGTCGTTGCGCTGGCGCTGGTCATTGAACGTTTTCTGAGCCTGCGCGAAGCCCGTGTGGCCCCTGCTCGCCTGGTCGACGAAGTCCTCTCGGTGACCCGTACCGGCGTGCCATCGGCCGACACGATCAACAAGCTCGCAGAAAACTCGGTGCTGGGTCAGTTGCTGGCACAGGGCCTGCGCGCGGCAGCCAACGAGCCCCGCATCACCGAAACCAACCTGCGTGGCGCCTTCGAATCGGCTGGCCGCGATGCCGTGCACCAGATGGAGCGCAACCTGAACGCCCTGGGCACGATTGCCAGCGCAGCGCCGCTCATGGGCCTGCTGGGCACCGTGATCGGCATGATCGAGATTTTCGGTGCCTCAGGCGCGGCCACCGGCTCGTCTGGCGCCAACCCTATGGAACTGGCGCACGGCATTTCCGTGGCGCTGTACAACACGGCCTTCGGCCTGATCGTGGCGATTCCCTCGCTCATGTTCTACCGCCATTTCCGCGCTCGCATCGACGCCTATACCGTGGCGATGGAGCAAGCTGCGGAACGCATGGTGCCGCATCTGTTGCGCCTGACATCCGGCCGTCGTTGAGTTGCAGGGACCACGCCCATGTCGATGAACTTTCGCAAGCATCACCTGCGCGAAGAAGAGCCTGAGATCAACCTCATCCCCTTCATCGACGTGCTGCTGGTGATCCTCATCTTCCTGATGCTGACCACCACCTACTCCAAACTCACGGAGTTGAAGGTCAATCTGCCAACCGCCAATGCCCAGGCATCGAAGCCTCGCCCTCGCGAGCTGGTTGTGGTGGTGACAGCGGATGGCCGCTATGTGGTGAACCAGCGTCAACTGGAAGGTCGAAGTGTGGATGTCCTGGCCGCAGGCCTGGCTTCGGCCAACGGCGGCGCCAAGGACACCGTGGTCGTGGTGACCGCAGATGCCTCGGCCACCCACCAGAGCGTCATCAATGTGATGGACGCCGCGCGTCGTGTGGGCCTGAGCCAGTTGACTTTTGCCACACAGGGCCAGGCTGAAAATGCCGCCGGCGCTGCCGCGCCCTGACGCCACCTGCGTGTCTGACCGGGGTGCGCCCGCACCCCACCCATTGCTGTACCGCACGCCTTATTCCGCATGAGCCGACTTGCTGCGCAACTCAACCAGGCCTGGCTCAAAAAAGGGCCCTTGGCACTGTGCCTGTTGCCTGCGGCAGCCTTGATGCTGCTGCTGGTCACAATCAGACGCGCAGGCTACCGTCAGGGCTGGCTGCGTAGCGAAAAGTTGCCTGTACCCGTATTGGTAGTGGGTAATCGCGTAGTGGGCGGCGCGGGCAAGACGCCCACGACCATTGCGCTGCTGAAGCATCTGCAACAGCAAGGCTGGAAGCCTGGCGTACTCAGCCGCGGCTACAAGGCCGAATTGCCAGCACACCAAACACACGTCTTGCTGGATGCCGACACCTCATCAGGACTGAACGCCGCCCAAACCGGTGACGAACCCATGTTGATCTGGCGCCGAACGGGCGCGCCCGTGATGATCGGGCGAGACCGTGCCAGCGGTGGCCGGGCCATGCTCCAGGCGCATCCGGAGATCAACGTGCTGGTCTGCGACGACGGCTTGCAGCACCTCCAGTTGCAACGCGATCTGGAGATCATCGTGTTCGATGCGCGTGGTGCGGGCAACGGCTGGCTGCTGCCTGCCGGCCCCTTGCGAGAACCGATTCACGTATCGCCTGCCAGCGACCTGGCTGCGGCACCATTGGTGCTCTACAACGCCCCGCAGGCAACCACCGATCTACCCGGTCATGTCGCGACACAGGCCACCGAACAGCTTTGCCCTTTGATTGACTGGTGGCAGGGACGCACCGCCAGTGCCACCTTGATGCCGCAAGACACCAGGGCCGCCAGCACCTGGGCGGTAGCCGGCATTGCGCACCCACAGCGATTTTTTGAGGCCCTGAGCAAGCAAGGCTTCACTTGCCAGACCATCCCGCTGGACGACCACGCCGATCTCGGCGACATTCCCTGGCCAGCGCAAGCCAGGGACGTCATCGTCACGGAAAAAGATGCCGTCAAACTTGACCCTGATCGACTTGCCCGCGAACGCCCCGGCTGCCGCGTGTGGGTTGCGGCACTAGACTTCCGTCCTGAAGCGTCGTTCTGGCTGGCACTGGATGCCGCCATGAAGCAACTCCCCGCTCGCCACCAACCTGGCTGAAGAAGAACACCATGGATACTCGATTGATTGAACTGCTGGTCTGCCCCGTGTGCAAAGGCCCCCTGCACCGCCTGCCCCAGGGCCAGCACCTGATTTGCCACGCGGACCGCCTGGGCTTCCCCATTCGCGACGGCATCCCCGTGATGCTGGAAAACGAGGCCGTGCCGCTGGACGACAACGACGTGCCGGTGGCCCCTGCACCAAAGACGTCCACAGGAGCCTGATATGGGCTTCACGGTTTTGATCCCGGCTCGCCTGGCCTCTACGCGCCTGCCTGACAAGCCGCTGGCCGACATCGCTGGCGTGCCCATGGTCGTGCGCGTGGCCCAACGCGCCGCGCAGAGCGCAGCCACCCAGATCGTGGTGGCCACCGACAACGCGCGCATCCAGCAGGCCTGCGAGCAACACGGCGTGCGCTGCGTGATGACACGCGCCGATCACCCCACTGGCAGCGACCGCCTGGCTGAAGCCTGCACCATCCTGGGCCTGGACGGCCAGGATGCTGTGGTCAATGTGCAGGGTGATGAGCCCTTGATCGACCCCGCCCTGATCAACGCCTGCGCCGCACAACTCGACCAGCGCCCGGATTGCGTGGTGAGCACGGCCGCCCACCCTATCGAGGAAGACGCCCACTTTGGCAACCCCAATGTGGTCAAGGTGGTGCTCGATGCCCAAGGGCGTGCACTGTATTTCTCGCGCGCACCCATTCCCTGGTGGCGTGATGCACCTGCGGCGGGCCTCCCCGCCAAGGACGCAGGGCATCCGCTTCGCCACATTGGCATCTACGGCTACCGCGCAGGCTTCCTGCGCAAGTTTCCGCAACTGGCTGTCAGCCCGCTGGAAACCGTGGAATCGCTGGAGCAGTTGCGCGTGCTGTGGCATGGCGAACGCATCGCTGTGCACGTCACGCAACAAGCGCCCGGCGCGGGTGTCGACACGCCAGAAGACCTGGAGCGTGTTCGCGCCCTGTTCGTCTGACCGGCTGCCCTTTCGGGTATGCCAATTGCTGGCGGAAGTGGCCTGCATGCGGTGATTCCCCCACCCATAGGAGGGGGACGCATGCTATCCTCCCGCCCTTGAAGAACTGATCGCCTCAAGGCCATCAGTGAGACCGGATACCGAGGAGATACATGAGACTCATCCTGTTGGGCGCACCCGGCGCCGGTAAGGGTACGCAAGCTGCGTTCCTGTGCCAAAAATTTGGCATCCCCCAAATCTCGACTGGCGACATGCTGCGCGCAGCCGTCAAGGCCGGTACCGAACTGGGTCTGGCAGCCAAGAAGATCATGGACGCTGGTGGTCTGGTCAGCGACGACATCATCATCGGCCTGGTCAAGGACCGCATCACGCAGGCTGACTGCGCCAACGGCTTCCTGTTCGACGGTTTCCCACGCACGATTCCTCAGGCTGAAGCCATGAAGGCTGCCGGCGTGAAGATCGACTTCGTGCTGGAAATCGACGTGCCTGACTCGTCGATCATCGAGCGCATGAGCGGTCGTCGTGTGCACGTGGCTTCGGGCCGCACCTACCACGTCGTGTTCAATCCGCCCAAGGTAGCCGGCAAGGACGACGCCACGGGCGAAGACCTGATCCAACGCGAAGACGACAAGGAAGAAACCGTGCGCAAGCGCCTGGATGTCTACCATTCTCAGACGCGCCCGCTCGTGGACTACTATGGCCAATGGGCCGCGACGGGCGACGCCGTTGCCCCGCAATGCCGCAGGATCAGCGGCGTGGGCTCGGTGGACGACATCACCGGCCGCGCGCTGGAAGCCCTGTCCAAGTAAGCCATTCGTCGGCCCTCTGGGCTGACATCAACGGCCCCGTCGCACCACCGCGCCGGGGCCGTTGCGTTTGAAGCACCAAGGAAGTTCCTCTCGCCGTGATCCCACCGTCATTCATTCAGGACCTGCTGGCCCGCACCGACATCGCCGATGTCGTGGGCAAGTTCGTCACACTGAAGAAGGCGGGCATCAACTACAAGGGCCTGTGCCCCTTCCACGGCGAGAAATCGCCCAGCTTCGTGGTCAGCCCCAGCCGCCAGACCTACCACTGCTTCGGCTGCGGCGTGCATGGCAATGCCATCGGTTTCCTGATGGAGTTCGGCGGCACGGGCTTTGTGGACGCCGTCAAGGATCTGGCCCAGATGCAGGGCATGCCAGTGCCCGACGACAACGTCCGCCCCGAAGAGCGCGAACGCCAGAAGCAGATCAAGGAAAAGCAGAACTCGCTGACCGACGTGATGGCCAAGGCCGCCCATCACTGGAAGCAGCAGCTCAAGAAAACGCCACGCGCCGTCAACTACCTCAAAGGCCGTGGCCTGACGGGCGAGATCGCAGCCCGCTTTGCGCTGGGCTATGCGCAGGACAACTGGCGCGGCCTGGCCAGCGTCTTTCCCAAGTACGACGACCCGCTGCTGGTGGAATCGGGCCTGGTCATCACGCACGAGCCCGAGGCTGGTGAGTCAGAAGGCAAGCGCTACGACCGCTTCCGTGACCGGATCATGTTCCCGATCCGCAACCCGCAAGGCGAGGTCATCGGCTTTGGCGGGCGCGTGCTGGACAAAGGCGAGCCCAAGTACCTGAACTCGCCCGAAACGCCCGTGTTCATCAAGGGGCGCGAGCTATACGGCCTGTACGAAGGCCGGGCCGCGTTGCGCAACAAGGGCTATGCCATCGTCACCGAAGGCTATATGGACGTGGTGGCGTTGGCGCAGTGGGGCTTTGGCAATGCCGTGGCCACCCTGGGCACCGCTTGCACGGCAGACCACGCGCAAAAGCTGTTTCGCTTCACCGACCAGGTGGTGTTCAGCTTCGACGGTGATGCCGCCGGCCGCCGCGCCGCGGGCCGTGCGCTGGAAGCCACCCTGCCCTACGCCACCGATACGCGCCGCATCAGCTTCCTGTTCCTGCCGACCGAGCATGACCCGGACAGCTACATCCGCGAGTTTGGCGCCGAGGCGTTCGAGCAATGCATCAAGCAGGCCGTGCCGTTGTCGCGCCAGGTGCTCGAGCACGCTGGCGCCGATTGCGACATGGACACGGCCGAAGGCCGGGCTCGCCTGCTGGTTCAGGCCATTCCCCTGCTGGCGCAATTCCCCGAAGGTGCGCTTCAAGGCCTGATCGCCGATGAGTTGGCTCAGACAGCCCGCACGGCACCGGAAGAGGTTCGCCGCCGGCTGGCCGATCATGTTCAAAAGGCCCAACAAAAAGCCGCGGGACAGAATCGCTACAACCCGGGCGGTGGCAGCGGTGGAAACCGATCTCATCCAGATCAAGGCGGAACATCTGCCGGCTGGGATGGCGATTTTGGCGACATTCCTGCCTTCGAACCCGATGGTGAATTCGGGGGGGACGGCGGCGGTAGCGGAGACTGGACATACGGCGGCGAAGGTGGCGATCCATCCGGCAGCTACGACTCGGGCGCAGGCCAGTCCAATCGCCCCTATCAGGGCCGAGGCCAGCAACAAGGCGGCTACCAGCAAGGTGGATTTCAGGGCGGCACACGCCGAGACGGCAAACCCTGGAAGCCCTGGAAAGGCGGCAGCGGGTCGCGCTGGCAAAGCCGAGGCAGCCCGGTGGAACAACGCCCCCTGCCCCAGGCCGCCACGCCGCTGGACCGCATCGCCTGGGTTCTGGTCAGCCACAGCGAGTTCTGGGAGCAATTGCCCAGTGCCACGCACGATTTGCTGTGCGACCAACCCGCGCCTTATGGTGAGTTTTTCCGCTGGCTTGATCGCATCCTGCTGGACCAGGGCCTGCTCAACGCCGAGGACCTGCTCAAGCTCATGAGAGGTGATGCGGCCGACCCCGAGCATCCTGAAGAAACCGGGCATTTCCAGACACTGGCGCGCCGCGTGACCCAGTTTGTGGAGGTACCGGACAACAAAGACACCGTGGAGGAATTGATGAACCTGATCCGGCCGATTGAACTCGTTGCACTGCGCGACGAACTTGATCTGCTGACCCAGTCAGGCGAACTTTCAGAGACAGCCGAGGCTCGAAAAATGGAGCTCGTTCGGCTGACCCTGGCCATGAAACTTGAAATCAGCCGCCGGCGCCCCATCTCCGGATGAGCGTTTCTCCGCCACCGGACTGAGTATTTCAACAGCTATTTGGCCAAGATTTTTGACGCCCCCCCTTTCATTGCGCGATAATGGAAGGTTCGACAAGCACCCAGAATTCTCTTTCGAGGAAGCGCATGACCGCGAAAAAAACCGCGAAGACAGCAGACACCGCGACTAAAGCGAAGAAAACAGCCGCCGAAGCCGAGGTGATCGAGCAGACCACGGAAGCCACGGAAAAGAAGGCCAAGGTCACCTCTCGCGCCGCCAAGGCCAAGGGTGCAGACACCGCCGAGGTCGCTGCGCCAGCCGAACCCAAGAAGCGCGGCCGCAAGCCCAAGGCTGCAACCGCTGAAGCCGCACCGGCCGCCAAGAGCGCCGTAGCCAAGAAAAAGGCCGCCTTCGAAGAAGACGATGTGGGTGACATCGAAGCCGAAGTCGAAGCCGATCTGGACGTCGGTGAAGTCGAGGCTGAAGGCGCCGAAGAAGCCGGCAGTGACAAGCCCAAGGCCAAGCCACTGCGCATGAAGGTGTCGCGCGCAAAAGAGCGCGCCCTGATGCGCGAATTCGGCATCGACGACACCACGCTGACCGAAGACGAAGTCAACAAGCGCCGTCAGGATCTGAAGACCCTGATCAAGCTGGGTAAGACACGCGGCTTCCTGACGCACCAGGAAATCAACGACCACTTGCCCGAAAAGCTGGTCGAAAACGAAATCCTCGAGGCCATCATCTCCATGTTGAACGACATGGGCGTGGCGGTTTACGAGCAAGCGCCTGACGCTGCCACGCTGCTGATTTCCAACAGCGCGCAGTCCACAGCCACAGAAGAGGAAGCCGAAGAAGCCGCTGAAGCCGCCCTGTCCACCGTGGACTCGGAATTCGGCCGCACGACCGACCCCGTTCGCATGTACATGCGCGAAATGGGCACGGTCGAGTTGCTGACGCGCGAAGGCGAAATCGAAATCGCCAAGCGCATCGAAGGCGGCTTGCAGGCCATGATGCTGGCCATCTCGGCCTCGCCCACCACCATCGCCGAAATCCTGTCGCTGTCCGACAAGATCCGCGCCGGTGAGATGACCATTTCCGAGGTCGTTGACGGTTTCGTCGCTGCCGATGAGGCCGACGACTACGTGGCCGAAGAAGACTTCGACGAATTCGACGAAGAAGATGACGATGATGGCAATGGCGGCTCCAAAGCCCTGACCAAGAAGCTCGAGGAGATGAAGAACCAGGCCATGGTCAAGTTCGATGCCCTGCGCGTCAACTTCGACAAGATGGCCAAATCCTTCGAGAAGGACGGCTACAAGTCAGCGCCTTACAACAAGGCCCAGGAAGCCATCAGCCACGAGTTGATGACCATCCGCTTTACCGTCAAGATCATTGAGCGGCTGTGCGGCGTGTTGCGTTCGCAGGTCGATGACGTACGTCGCTACGAGCGCGAACTGCGCAAGATCGTGGTCGACAAGTGCGGCATGGCGCAAGAGCAGTTCATCAAATCCTTCCCGCCCAACATCCTGAACCTGGACTGGGCCGTCAAGGAGTCGAACGCCGGCAAGAACTACAGCGCCGTCATGGGCCGCAGTCTGCCTGCGATCCAGGAACTGCAGCAAAAGCTGATTGACTTGCAGGCCAAGGCCGTCGTGCCCATCGAGGACCTGAAGTCGATCAACAAGCGCATGAACGAGGGCGAAAAGGCCTCGCGCGATGCCAAGAAGGAAATGATCGAGGCCAACCTGCGTCTGGTGATCTCGATTGCGAAGAAGTACACCAACCGTGGTCTGCAATTCCTGGATCTGATCCAGGAAGGCAACATCGGCCTGATGAAGGCCGTGGACAAGTTCGAATACCGTCGCGGCTACAAGTTCTCGACTTATGCGACCTGGTGGATCCGTCAGGCCATCACGCGTTCGATCGCCGACCAGGCCCGCACCATCCGCATCCCGGTTCACATGATCGAAACGATCAACAAGATGAACCGCATCTCGCGTCAGCACCTGCAGGAATTCGGCTTCGAGCCCGATGCTCCGACGCTGGCCGCCAAGATGGAAATGCCGGAAGACAAGGTCCGCAAGATCATGAAGATCGCCAAAGAGCCGATCTCCATGGAAACGCCGATCGGTGACGATGACGACAGCCACCTGGGCGACTTCATCGAGGACACCAACAACACCGCCCCGATCGAGGCTGCGATGCAGGCCGGTCTGCGCGATGTCGTCAAGGACATCCTCGACTCGCTCACACCTCGCGAAGCCAAGGTGCTGCGCATGCGCTTCGGTATCGAAATGTCGACCGACCACACGCTGGAAGAAGTCGGCAAGCAGTTCGATGTCACCCGCGAGCGCATCCGCCAGATCGAAGCCAAGGCCATTCGCAAGCTCAAGCACCCCTCGCGGTCTGACAAGCTCAGGACCTATCTGGACAATCTGTGATTGGTCGGATAGGCGGCGCGAAGCGGCGGCAAGTGCAAAGCACTTGCTCCTGAGCTTGCGGCGAAGCCACAAGCTGCGCACGTATCTGGACAATCTCTGATTGCGACGCAAACCCGGCCATGTGCCGGGTTTTTCATGCCCGGCCGTCGCCCGCTGCCCCCTGCCGTCCAAAATCCCGCACAAAAACCGTGCATTTCGTCACGCTGGCATTTCGCGAAGCGCGCGAACATACTGCGTTATGGGCATGACCAAAGAACGCGCCATCCTGTTTGCGGACCTCCGCGGCAGCACAGCGCTTTATCTCAAGCTGGGCAACAGCGAGGCGGCAACCGTCGTCACGCACAGCCTGGCCATGCTCGGTCAGATCGTGGCCCGCTCCGGTGGCCGCGTCATTAAAACGCTGGGCGATGGCCTCATGGCCGTGTTCGAAGAAGCGGAGCGTGCGGTTGAATCAGCCGTGGCCATGCAAGACTCCCTGGAGCGCATCGCACCCGTTGCCGAGGGTCTGCCCATCAAGGCGGCTGCGATCAAGCTCAAAGTGGCGATTGCCTGGGGCGAAATGGTCGAAGTGGATGGCGATTGCTTCGGTGATGCCGTCAACGTGGCTGCGCGCCTGCTGGATCTGGCTGGCGACAATGAAACATTGACAACGGCCCAACTGCTGCGCGAACTCCCGACCGATCAGCACGAACGCTTTCGCAGCATCGACAAGCTGCATCTGCGTGGCCGCAAGGAGCCTGTGCCCGTGCTGCGCATGGACACCCGCCGCTTTGGCGACACCATGTCCACGATGATCATGGAAGCCGAGCCCAGTGACATGCCTGATGGCGTGCGGCTGACCTGCCTGGGCACGGAGCGCGTTTTTTCGACCGCGAGCATGCCCTTGGTCCTGGGCCGCAGCCCGCAGGCATCGTTCTGCGTCAGTGACTCACGCGTGTCGCGCTCGCATGCGCGCATCGAGTCCCATAGCGGTCACTTCTATCTGACAGACCTCAGTTATAACGGCACGCACGTCAAGTTTGATCACGACGAGCAAGTACTGACCCTGCGTCGTGGCACCTGTACGTTGCACGGCAGCGGCATCATCAGCATGGGCGCCCCGCCCACGGACATCACAAGCACCCAGATTCACTTCGAGGTGCTGAGCTTCTCGGACACCTTGCCTCAGTATTGACGCGGGGTTACGTCAGCCTTTTCATAGGCTAGAGTCACAAGTCGACCATCTTCGCGATGCCGCTTGCATGACCTTGAACGCCGTTCCACAAGATGAAAATGAGCGAGTCGCGCTGCTTCATGCCAGCAAATTGCTGGACGCCGAAGTGCCTCCTGCCTTCGAATCCATTCAGCGTCTGATCACAGGCACGCTGAAGTGCCCTATTGCCGCCATCAACCTGGTTGACACGCATCGAATCTGGAGCCTGGCTCGCCATGGTCTCGATACACGGCAGACATCCCCGAGTGACTCGTTTTGCCAGTCCGTCGTTTCGCACAAGACGGGCCTGTTCATCTCTGATGCCCGGTTGGATGAGCAGTTCAAAGCCATCTCGGCCGTGGCAGGCCCCATGCAAGTGCGAGCCTATGCGGGCATGCCCCTTTTGGTCGAGGGTCATGCGCTGGGCACGCTTTGCGCGATGGACCGCCAGGCACGGGATTGGAGCGACGCCGACATCAAGGCGCTGCAAGACCTGGCCACCACGGCAGCCTCGCTCATTCAGCACCACATCGACACACAGCGCCTGCGCAAGATGGAGGCACGCGTACGCACGGCCAGCCTGGCGGGCAGCGACTGGCTGTGGGAGACCAACAAGGACGGCGTACTGCAATGGGTATCGGCGGGTTTAAAGCAACACACCGGCCTGGATCCCTCGACTGAGATTGGCGTCAAGGGCGCCAGCTTGTACGTGCCACGCGATGACGAAACACGCGACAGTTGGGATCGCTTCGTGCTGGCCAGATCTCGCCGCGAACCCTTCAGTGATGCCATCGGCGTGCGCACTACGCCGCGCGGCCCCATCACCGTCAGCATCAGCGGTACACCGGTGTTCAACAGCCGTGGCGAGTTCATGGGCTACCGGGGCGCCAGCCGCAACGTGACGCGTCAGATCGAAGCCGAACACGAAGCGCGCAGAGCCGATCAGTTGCTGCGCCAGGCCATCGAGTCTTTTCACATCAGCGTGATGATCACGGACCCGCAAGGGCGAGTCGTGCTGGCCAACCAGCATTGGCGGGATCACGCAGGGCAAGCGCACGATGAGGCCAATCCTTACTGGTCTGTCACCCTGCGCAAGCTGGTCCAGGCCGGCATCTACCCCGATGCCAGTGGCCGCGAAGATGAGTACATCGCCTGGCGTTTGAACCTGCACACCGAAGTCGAGCCGCGTGAAGTGCAGTTCAAGAACCAATGGATCCTGGTCAAGGACCACCAGTTGCCCGATGGCAGTGTGGTGCACTTCGCCATGGACATCACACAGAACAAGAAGGATGCCGAGAAGCTGCGCGAAAAGCAGAAAGCCCTGGCAGAGACAAAAGCCCGGCTGCGCGCCGTGTTGCGTGCCCTGCCAGACCTCTGGTTCGTGATCGACAACAAGGGCCGCTACATTGATGGCCACGCCGATCACCCCTTGCTGCTCAAGCCGCTGTCCGAGTTGAAGCGCACGGCACTGGGTAGCCACCTGCCGCCCGAAACGGCCGACCTCCAAAGACAGGCCTTGCAGCGACTGCAAAGCACCGGCCAATCCCAGCGCTTTGAATACGACCTGGCCAAGCGCGATGGCGTCAGCCGCCACTTCGAAGCCCGCATGACGCCGATGCCCGAAGGGCACACGCTCTTCCTGACGCGCGACATCACCGAGCGCCAGTTGGCGGCAGAAAAGCTGCGCGTCAGCGAAGAGTTGTACCGCTCCGTGGCCGCCACCATCAGCGATGGCCTCGTGATCGTGGAACTTGGCGGGCGGGTCGTTGCACTGAACCAGGCCGCCAGCCGCATTCTGGGTGTCCGGCCGGAGCAACTGATCAATGTCGAGCAACCAGGCTTGCCCGGGCTGACGCTGCTGGAAGATGACCTCGTCACGCCAGTGCCTTTCGAACGCTGGCCGATCAACGAAGTGCTGGCAACGGGCCAGCGCATCGACAAGCGCGTCAATCCCTTGCGCCGCGTTGATGGTGAGATTCTGTGGGTAGAGATCTCCTGCCATTTGCTGCGTGTGGATGCCAATGCCCCGCCCTTTGCCGCCATGGCCACCTTGCGCGACATCACGCAGGAACGTCATGCCCAGCAAGAGTTGCAACTGAGCGAAGAACGCTGGAAGTTCGCACTCGAAGGCGCGGGCGATGGTGTCTGGGACTGGGATCTGCAAACAGGCCGCGTCTACTACTCCCAGCGTTGGAAGACCATGCTGGGTTATGACGAGCATGAGATCGCCAACACGGCGGACGAATTCCTCAGCCGTGTTCACCCATCAGACCGGGACCTGGTGAGCGGCAGCCTGCATCGCTACTTCAAAGTCGGTGATGGTATTCACCAGACCGAATTCCGCCTGCAACACAAACACGGCCACTACCTCTCCATCTTGTCGCGCGGGAAGGTGGTCAGCCGGCATCGCGATGGCCATGCCCTGCGCGTGGTGGGCACGCATTCCGATATCACGCCGGTCAAACAGGCCGAACGCGCCTTGCGCGAAAAGCAGACTGCTGAAGCAGCCAGTGCCGCCAAGTCGGAGTTCCTCTCCCGCATGAGCCACGAGATCCGCACACCGCTCAATGCCGTCAACGGCTTTGCCCAGTTGCTCCAATTGCAGTTGACCCAGCAAAGGGCGGATACAGGGCAACAAAACTATGTCGAGCAGATCCTGCACGCCAGCCAGCACCTGATGGGTCTGGTCAACGATGTGCTGGATCTTCAGCAGGTTGAAACCGGCATCCTGAGCTTCAAGCCTGAGCCGCTCACACTGAGCGATGAAATCGGCCCGTGCCTGTCCATGCTCAGCCCCATGGCCGACAAGCGCCAGATCAGCGTGCACAACCTGCTTGAAGCGCCTTGGGCCATCGTGGCAGACCGTCAACGGCTCAAGCAGGTGATCATGAACATCGGCTCCAACGCCATCAAGTACAACCAGGCAGGCGGCACTGTGCGCATCTATGCCCAGTGCTTGCCTGAAAACGAAGTTGTGCTCACAATCGAGGACTCCGGCCCCGGCATGAGCCCTCAACAGCTGTCCAGGCTGTTTCAACCTTTCGAGCGTCTTGGGCGTGAAACTTCCAATATCGAAGGGACCGGTCTAGGCCTTATCATCACGCGCTCGCTGCTTGAAGCCATGGGAGGTCGCATGGATATCCGCAGTCAACCCGGTTCAGGAACTCGGGTCAATATCATCCTCCCACTGGCAGGCCGCACGCCTACCCATCTTGACCCCGCCCCTGACTCTGCCTATCCGCCCCTGTCGGACCCGGGCAGCCCGCTCGAATTGAACATGTCCCCGACTGAATTGAATTCAGACGGCGCTGCGGCTTTGCCCGCCTTGCACGTGCTGTACGTTGAAGATAACCGCATCAATGCGATGCTTTTCGAAGAGGCCTTGAGGCCTTTCCCCCAGATTGACCTGGCTGTGGCCGAAGATGGTCAGATGGCCTTGTCCATGGCGCGTGATCGCATCCCGGACGTGCTGGTGCTGGATGCGCATCTACCCGGCATGTCGGGCTTCGAGGTGCTCAAGGCTTTGCGCACCTTGCCCGAGCTGGCCAATGCCCCCGCCTTCATGTGCTCGGCTGACGCCATGCCCGAAGACGTGGCCCGAGCCCAGGCCGCAGGCTTCACAGGTTACTGGACCAAACCCATCGATATCGTCGCGGTAACCACAGAACTGTGCAGGTTGGCCGCAAGAGGCGACAATGCTGCGCTATGAGCGTAGCCAAAGAACCCGAATACCAACACGGTCAGCCCTCACGTACCGGCATCTTGCTGGTCAACCTGGGCACGCCTGAATCCCCTACACCTGCCGCCTTGCGCCGCTATCTGGCGCAGTTTCTCAGCGACACGCGTGTGGTTGAGATTCCCCGGCTGGTATGGCTACCCATCCTGCACGGCATCATCCTGCGCGTGCGGCCGGCCAAGTCTGCCGCCAAGTACGCCAGCATCTGGACCAAGGAAGGTTCGCCCCTGCGCGTCTGGACGCAAAAGCAAACCACCTTGCTGCAAGGCTTTCTGGGTGAGGCTGGGCATCAACTCATCGTCAAGCACGCCATGCGCTATGGCCAGCCCAGCATTGGCAGCCAGCTCACAGCCTTGAAGGCAGAAGGCGCACAACGCATCCTGGTGGTGCCGCTGTACCCACAGTACTCTGCTGCGACCACGGCCAGCGTCATGGACGATGTGTTCGCCTGGGGCCGCCAGACGCGCACCTTGCCCGAGCTGCGCCACGTCAATCGCTTTCACGATGACCCAGGCTACCTCGATGCCCTGGCAGACAGCGTGAGGGCACACTGGGCCCGAAGCGGGCGTGGCGGCAAGCTGGTGATGAGCTTTCACGGCATGCCTGAGCGCACCTTGCTGCTGGGCGACCCGTATCACTGCGAATGCCTCAAGACGGGCAGGCTGCTGGCCGAGCGCCTGGGCTTGAGCAAGGATGAGTACGTTGTGACCTTCCAGAGCCGCTTTGGCAAGGCCAAATGGCTGGAGCCCTATACCGAGCCCACTTTGTGCGCCTTGGCCCAACAGGGTGAAAAGCGTGTGGACGTGATCTGCCCAGGCTTTGTCTCCGATTGCATCGAGACGCTGGAGGAGATCGCCATGGAAGGCAAGCAGGCCTTCATGGACTGCGGGGGCAAGGAGTTCAACTACATCCCCGGCCTCAATGACCAGATGAGCTGGATCCGCGCCTTGAGCAGCCTGGTGGAGCGCCATCTGCAAGGCTGGCCCACCAAGGCCGAGGCGCAGACCAGCGCCAGCGAACTGGCTCAGCAGCGCGAGCGCGCCAAAGCGCTAGGCAGTCTCAACTGAGGGAACGGGCTGGGTCAACCAGCTTCGCGCTGCATCGGCATCCAGCGGGCGACTGAAGAAGTAGCCCTGCACAACATCGCAGCCGTGCTCGGCCAGCCAGTCGATGCTGCTGCCATGCTCCACGCCCTCGATGGTCACCGTCAAACCCAGGCGGTGGCCCACTTCGATCATGGCTTGCAACACGGCCTGCTTGCGGCCGAAGTCGGCGATGTCGGTCACGAAGCTGCGGTCGACCTTCATTTCGTCCAAGGGCATCTCCTGCAAGATGCCCAGTGATGAGTAGCCTGTGCCAAAGTCGTCCAGCGCGATCTTCACGCCCTCTTCGCGCAGGCTGGACAAGATCTGCGTGGCCCGTTCGCGGTCGCTCAAAGCCGCCGATTCAGTCACTTCCAGGATCAGGCGGCAAGGCGGGCAACCAACGTGGCGCAAGGTCTCCAGCACCTTGTCCACAAAGCGCGGCGTGGCCAGATCAAACGCGGTGATGTTGACCGACACCCGCACATGCGGATCGGGCAATGTCAGCAGGAAGCGCGCAGCCTCCGCAATCGCCCACATGGTCAGGCGGTTGATGGCCCCCGTTGCTTCAGCCTCTGAAATGAAGGCGCCAGGCGGGATCATGCCTCGCTGAGGATGACGCCAGCGCACCAGGGCCTCCAGCGAGTCCGTACGGCGGGTCTCCAGCGTCACCTTGGGCTGGTAGTGCAGCAGCAACTCGCCGCGATCGATGGCGCCTTCCAGATCCAGCGTCAGGCCATAGGCCAGTTGCTCGCGCTTCATGCGCTCGGCGTCAAACGGCACCACACGGCGATGGGCGCTGCACCACTGCAAGGCAATGCGCGCCTCGTCACTCATGCCAACGGACTGATCCAGATGGGCACTGGTCACAGGCGCCACACCAACGTGCGGATCCCAGGCCACGAACAGCCCTTGCCATTCAAAGCGTCGAACCAGGAAGCTCTCCAGATCACTCATGAAGGCATCGGACGGCATGCCCACGGTGACAAAAGCCAGGGTGCTGTCGTCCAGCGCGGCCAGTTGATGCGGACCTTCGATGGTCATCAAGGCGCGGGGATCCGTGAGCGCAAACCAGCTCATGAGTTCCTGACCATAGATCTTGACCAGGGCCGTCAAGGTATCGGGCGGCAAGATGGATTCCAGAAAGCCGAAGCGATTGAGCTTGACAATGCAAATGGAGAAGCCCTCTTCGGCCTGCCCCAGTTGCGCCCGCACCGACTCCTCCAGCATGGCCTGATTGGGCATGCCGTAGCGCGGATGGTGCGAGACCACGTCACGCAATTGCGCCTCATAAGCCAGGCGTCGCTCCAGCTCCATCGTGTGCTCGGCCTGAGCACGCGCACGGTCCTGACGATCCATCTTCATCCGGTAGAACAGAGCTGCGGCCAGCGTCAGCGCCTTGATCACGCAGGCATACATGCTGGCCACTCCGAACTGCCCGTGATAGATGCCCAGTACGCCCACGGCATTGATCACCAGGGCGCCCATCTGCACCACCATGCCACCGCACAACAGGCGCGCCACGGCCCCCTCGTGCCAGTGCTTTGCGCAAATCCAGATCAGCGCGATCGGATAGATCACCGAGATCACCTGAACCAAGGCGCTGATCTTGGGCGCATAAACAGGCACCAGAAGTGCAAATGCCAGGATCAAGGCCGATGACAAGGCCAGCGCTTTGATGATCCTGTCTTCCCCCCGGGTAGGCTGGATGATCCAGCGGAACACCAGCGTAGCCGTCGAGATCCCGATCAGGATCCACATATACGGCGGCAGGTTGAACTCTGGATGATCTGGCCAGATCATCTGATAGGCATCGCCTTCCCGGCTTGCCGTGGCGGCCAGCACAGGCAGGATCTCCGCCACCATCAGGAAGGACAGCGGATTGCCGTTGATGAAGGCCAGCACGATGGACACGAGCAAGGTGAAGCCCAGTGCGCCGTAGCAAAGCGCACGCGAGAAAGCCGTCTCCCGCTCCAGGGTCGCGTAGTTTTCAGGCGTCCAATACTGGAACGTGGCGGCCGTTGAGCCGTTATTGCGCAGCAGACAAGCCAGCGTCACGCTGCTGTGCGGAAAGATATTGACCGGCAGGATGACGCCCGGATATTTGATCGGACGCGCATCGAACGGGCGATGGTCCCCCAGGCGGTACACGACCGACTCGTCACCGTCCATGTCAACAAAGCAATCGACGAAATCGGTATAGGGCTCGGTCACCACGACCCAACCCAGCACGGGGCT
The DNA here is from genome assembly GCF_004297345.1 of Aquabacterium sp. Classification (GTDB taxonomy): domain Bacteria; phylum Pseudomonadota; class Gammaproteobacteria; order Burkholderiales; family Burkholderiaceae_C; genus Aquabacterium. Next base: position 17,899 of record NZ_SCTN01000440.1, read on the forward strand.
GTCGGAGCTGTTCTGCAGCGCGGTGCGCGCCCAGACGCCCTTGTACTCGAAGCCGACGGTGCGCACACCATGGCGCTGAGCCTGCCAGGGTGCGCCTGAAGGTGGGGGGTGCGCCGGCCCCGCATCGCTGGGTAGATCGGCAGACACCAAGGTGGCCATGTCCAGCCACTCACCCTGCCCGGCTGCCGCCGCGATGTCAAACGCAGCCGCACCCGCCTGTAGCGGCGCCAGGAGCAGCAAGCTGAGCAGCAGCAGTAAGGACTTCAGCAGAGACTTCACGCAGCAACGGGGCAACAACGCCGCCCGATTTCGGTAAACAGGACACTCGGTCTTTGTCTATCGGTTGCTGCGCTGCGATCTTGAATCAGCTCTCGTCATCTGATGCCACGCCAGACTCGGCGGGCAACAGGGCTTGCGCCTGGGAGTCCGGCATGGCTTCGACCTGTTTGAGGGCACGGCCCATGACCCGCGTGCGGGTCTCAACAGAGGAAATGGTGTTGCTGGCCTCTTCCAGCTTCTTTCTGGTTTTGGCCAGCACATCGCCAAACTTGCCAAACTCCGTTTTGACGGCACCCAGCACCTGCCAGACCTCACTGGAACGCTTTTCCAGGGCCAGCGTCCTGAATCCCATCTGCAGGCTGTTGAGCGTGGCCAGCAAGGTCGTGGGGCCGGCCAGCATCACCCGGTATTCGCGCTGCATGGCCTCCACCAGGCCGGGACGGCGCAAGGCCTCGGCGTACAGCCCTTCGGTCGGCACGAACAGGATCGCAAAGTCAGAGGTGTGAGGTGGCCCGAGGTATTTGTCACGGATGGTGCGCGCCTCCAGCCTCAGGCGTTGCTCAACTGCTTTGGCTGAGGCCTCCACGGCTGGCGCATCAGCCCGATCCTGTGCCTCCAGCAGGCGCTCGTAGTCTTCGCGTGGGAACTTGGCATCAATGGGCAACCACAGGGGCTGACTGTCGGCGCCGCCCTGCCCTGGCAACTTGATCGCAAACTCGACGCGGGCTCCACTGCCCGGCACCGTCTCCACGTTGACGGCGTACTGCTCGGGCGTGAACACCTGCTCCAGCAGGCCGGCCAGTTGTACTTCGCCAAAAATGCCGCGCGTCTTGACGTTGTTGAGCACGCGGTTGAGCGAGCCCACGTCGCTGGCCAGGCGTTGCATTTCGCCCAGGCCGCGGTGAACCAACTCCAGCCGCTCGGCCACTTGCTTGAAGCTCTCACCCAGGCGGGCCTCCAGCGTGGCGTGCAGCTTCTCGTCAACCGTCTGGCGCATCTGCTCCAGCTTTTTCTCGTTGTCGGCTTGCAAGGCTTGCAGGCGGTTCTCCACCGTGTTGCGCACCTCTGTCAAACGGCGCTCATTGGCCTCGGACAGCACGCGCAGCTGTTCCGCCACGCCCTCACCCAGCCGGCGCAAGGCCGCCTCCTGCGCTTCATTGAAACGCGCCAGGGCCTGCGCCTGGGCTTCGCGCAAACCAGCGGCCTGCAGGCTTTGTTGGTGTGTGGTGTCACGCAAGCTGTCCGCCACGCCTTGCTGCATGGCCGCCAGTTGAACGCGGAAGCTATCGAGCTGTTCGTTCTGAGTCCGGGTGGCATCGCCTTGCTGGGTCAGCAGTGTTTGCTGGAAGGTGCCCAATGCCGCGCCAATTTCCTGCCTTGTGCCGGTGGCGCTGCGTGCCACCTCGTCACGCAGATTGCGCTCGATCTGCTCGCTGCGTTGCTGCAAGGCCTGGTTCAGATCGGCCCCCAGCTTCAGCACGGCCTCGTCGTTTTGACGAGCAGGCCGCAAGGCCAACCAGAGCAACAGCAACACAATGAGGACAAGCAGCGACAAGGCAATCCAGTTCATGGGCAGATTGTCTCAGAGCGCAAGCAACGAAAAGGCCACCCGAGGGTGGCCTCATGTCAGCAGCAACAAACAGCTTGATGGTGCGCTTGCCGCTCAGGCTGTCAGGTGAGACAACTGCACATGCGCGCCGGTCTTCACGCGGATTTCCTCCGGTGTCACGCCAGGTGCCAGTTCCACGCACTTGAAGCCTTCAGGTGTCACGTCCAGCACGCACAGTTCGGTGATGATGCGATCGACCACGCCCAGGCCTGTCAGCGGCAGCGTGCACTTTTGCAGCAGCTTGTGCTCGCCATTCTTGGCAGCATGTTCCATCAGCACGACCACGCGCCCCACGCCGGCCACCAGGTCCATCGCGCCGCCCATGCCCTTGACCATCTTGCCCGGGATCATCCAGTTGGCCAGATCGCCCTTCTCGGACACCTGCATGGCGCCCAGGATGGACAGGTTGATCTTGCCGCCGCGGATCATCGCAAAGCTCTCATGCGATCCGAAGATCGAGGAACCGGGCAGCACGGTCACGGTCTGCTTGCCCGCATTGATCAGGTCGGCATCAACCTGGTCTTCAGTCGGGAAAGGACCAATGCCCAGCATGCCGTTTTCCGACTGCAACCAAACATCAATGTCTGGGCTCACAAAGTTGGCCACCAGTGTCGGCAGGCCAATGCCCAGGTTCACGTAGAAACCGTCTTCCAGTTCGCGTGCGGCACGCGCCGCCATTTCGTCATGTGTCCAGGCCATCTTCAAGCTCCCGCTTTCTCTGTGAGGGTGCGCTTTTCAATGCGCTTCTCAGGGGTGGCATTGAGCACGATACGGTGCACGTAAATGCCAGGCAGATGGACCGAATCAGGATCGAAGGTGCCGGTTTCGACGATCTCTTCCACTTCCACCACGGTGATCTTGCCCGCCATGGCGGCAGCCGGGTTGAAGTTGCGCGCCGTACGGCGGAAGATCAGGTTGCCGGACTTGTCTGCCTTGTAGGCCTTGACCAGCGCCACCTCGGGCAACAAGGCCCGCTCCATCACATAGACCTCGCCATCGAACTCGCGGGTTTCCTTGCCCTCGGCCACGATGGTGCCCACGCCGGTTTTGGTGAAGAAAGCCGGGATGCCGGCGCCACCTGCACGCAGCTTCTCGGCCAGCGTGCCTTGCGGTGTGAATTCGAGCTCCAGTTCGCCAGCCAGGTATTGGCGCTCGAACTCCTTGTTCTCGCCCACATAGCTGGAGATCATCTTCTTGATCTGGCGCGTGTTGAGCAACTTGCCCAGGCCGAAACCATCGACGCCGGCGTTGTTCGAAATCACGGTCAGGTCCTTCACGCCCGTCGCCTGCAAGGCGTCGATCAGCGCTTCAGGAATGCCACAGAGGCCGAAGCCCCCTACTGCGAGCAATTGCCCGTCTTTCACAATCCCAGCCAGCGCACTGGCGGCGTCGGGATAGACCTTGTTCATCCAATCACTCCTTGGCAAACGGGGGGACTCTTTCGCTGCACTGCAGCATGGGAAAGCGTACACCGGGTCAAGCGAAAAAATCCAGTGATTTCGATGAAAAAAACGCGCCAGCTCGCGCTTGACGCGTCCAGGTCACGCTCGAAGGCTCGCCACTGTGGTTTCAGCCCTGACCCGCCTTGGTGCAAGGGGCAGTCAGATGCACCACAAAGGCGTCGCCATCACTTGCCAGGCAACGCTGGCGGTGCATCAGAAGCCGGTAACGCAGGCGTGCCTTTGAGTGCACGAATGGGCTCTGGCAAAGGCACGGGACGCCCCTCGGCACTGCTGACCCACACCAGCGTGGCGCCACCAGCGGCATAGGGCGAGCCAGGCTCATCCGAGCGTTCAATCGTCACGAAGGTGTCGATGCTGGTGCGGCCAGGATCGGCCACATACAGCTTCACGACCAGATCTCCGGGGAACACCAGCGGGCGGTAGAAGTTGAAGAAGGCGTTGGCGATGACCGGGCCCTCGTCGCGGCCATCCACGGATCCGCTGATGGCTTCGATCCACGTCACGCGTGCCTGCTCCATGTATTTGAAGTAGACGGTGTTGTTGACGTGGCCAAGCGCATCCATGTCACCCCACATGATGGGCATGGACAGTTCATGGACCAGGATTTTGTGCTCAGGAATGTCTAGACGCATGGTTCTTCAACGGCAAAAGATAAGCCCGCATGGGCCACACAAAGTAGTAGTGCAGCCATATGCGGGCTAGATGCGGACGATCAGGCTGAATTCAAGTCAGGCTGCAAGCATGCCGTCGTCGGCCGAGATGATGGCGCCATTGATGAAATCGCTTTGAGCCGAGCACAGCGTCACCAGCATCGCATCCAGATCCTTGGGCTGGCCCACACGCTTGCGTGGCAGCATGCTGATCAGCTTCTTGCCCGCTTCGGTGCCCCAGTGGTGGTGGTTGATCTCGGTGTCGATATAGCCTGGGCAGATGGCGTTGGACGTGATGCCAAAGCGGCCCCACTCGGCCGCCATCACCTTGGTCATATGGACCACGGCGGCTTTGCTCATGCAGTACACGCCGATCTGCGGCATGGTGCGCAAGCCGGCTGCGGAGGCAATGTTGATGATGCGCCCGCCGGTGAAGGTGCCAGGTGCAGAACCCTTGGCGCGAGCCAGCATGCGCTTGGCCACTTCCTGCGCAACAAAGAACGAACCGCGCGTATTGGTATTGAAGATGAAGTCGTAATTGTCTTCGGTGACATCAATCAGGCGCTCGGTAGTGCTCACGCCCGAGTTGTTGATCAGGATGTCGATGGCGCCAACTTCGGTCTCGGCATGGGCCACGGCGGATTTGATCGAATCCACATCGGTCACGTCCAGCTCGACCAGGTGGGCATCGCCACCGTAGGCCTCGATTTCGGAACGCAGGGTCTTCAGACGCTCGACGCGACGACCTGCCAGCACAACGGCTGCGCCGGCCTTGGCCAGCGTGTGGGCGAACTGGGTGCCCAGGCCGCTGGAGGCGCCGGTGATCAGGGCCACGCGGCCCGACAGGTCAATGGTGTAGCTCATGCATTGGCTCCTTTTGGCGCATGTTTGGACGCTTCAACAGTGCGACAGGATTTTTCGCTGTCAGAAACGTCTGTGACCTTAGCACGGCTGTCGCTACACCATCCCTTTTGTTGCGGGATGGACGACGGTCAATCTTGATCCCCCGCATTGGCGGGGACATTTTCGAACGATCGTGCTTTTTTCTGAGAGAATTTGGAACCATCCCCGACTTAGAATCGCGGACTTGATTAAAAACAACTGAACCCTGTTTTGTCCGAACAGAAGGAATCACGATGACGCCCCAGGAAATCCTTGAGCAGTTTGGCCCTCGCGAGTCGATGGAATACGACGTGGTGATCGTCGGTGCCGGCCCCGCTGGTCTGTCTACTGCGATCCGTTTGAAGCAACTGGCTGAAAAGGCCGGCAAGGAAATCAACGTCGTCGTGCTCGAAAAGGGTTCTGAGCCTGGCGCTCACATCCTGTCGGGCGCCGTGATGGACCCACGCTCCATCACCGAGCTGTTCCCCAACTGGAAGGAACTGGGCGCCCCGCTGAACCAGCCTGTCACTGGCGACGAAGTCTATGTGCTGACCGAAGGCGGTCAGATCAAGACGCCTGATGCCCTTGTGCCCAACTGCATGCACAACGATGGCAATTTCGTTGTGAGCCTGAGCGACGTGACCCGTTGGCTGGCTCAACAGGCTGAAGGCCTGGGCGTGGAAATCTTCCCTGGCTTCGCTGCAGCTGAAGTGCTGTACGACGACAACGGCGCCGTCAAGGGCGTGGCCACCGGCAACATGGGCATCGACAAGACCGGCGAGCCCACAGGCGACTTCCAGCTCGGCATGGAACTGCTGGGCAAGTACACCATCTTCGCTGAAGGCGCTCGCGGCCACCTGGGCAAGCAACTGATCGCCAAGTTCAACTTGGCTGACGGCAAGGCCCCTCAAAGCTACGGTATCGGCATCAAGGAACTGTGGGAAATCGATCCTGCCAAGGCAAAGCCTGGTCTGGTCGTCCACACCGGTGGCTGGCCCATGAACACCGAAACCTTCGGTGGCGGCTTCCTGTACCACCTGGCTGACAACAAGGTCACCCTGGGCTTCGTGGTCGGTCTCGACTACAAGAACCCCTGGCTGAGCCCCTTCGAAGAAATGCAGCGCTGGAAGACCCACCCGGTCATCAAGCAGTACCTGGAAGGCGCCAAACGCATCAGCTACGGCGCACGCGCCATCAACAACGGCGGCCTGCCCAGCCTGCCCAAGACCGTCTTCAAGGGCGGCGCCCTGGTTGGTTGCGATGCCGGCTACATGAACGCTGCCCGCATCAAGGGTTCGCACGCCGCGATGAAGTCCGGCATGCTGTGCGCTGAAGCTGTGTTCGAAGCCGTGATGGCTGGCCGTCAACAAGACGAGCTGAGCGCCTACCCCGCGCTGTTCGAAAAGAGCTGGCTGCACGACGAGCTGAAGACCTCGAAGAACTTCAAGACCTGGTTCAAGAAGGGCTTCTACGTTGGCACGATCATGACGGCCGTCGAGCACTGGCTGCTGCCCCGCCTGGGCATGAAGGAAGCCCCATGGACCCTGCGCAACCCAGCGCCGGACCACACCTTCCTGAAGCCTGCCAGCCAGATGCCGAAGATCGAGTACCCGAAGCCCGATGGCAAGATCACCTTCGATCGCCTGAGCTCGGTGTTCATCTCCAACACGAACCACACAGAGCACCAGCCGGCTCACCTGACGCTGAAGAACGCTTCGGTGCCTGTGCAGACCAACCTGGCTCAGTTCGCCGGCCCCGAGTCGCGTTACTGCCCGGCTGGCGTGTACGAGTTCGTGAAGAACGACGACAACAGCGATCGCCTGGTGATCAACGCGCAGAACTGCGTGCACTGCAAGACCTGCGACATCAAGGATCCCACACAGAACATCGTGTGGATCACGCCTGAAGGCGGCGGCGGCCCGAACTACTCGGGCATGTAAGCCACGCACGGCGCGGCACAGGGCCTTGGGCTTTGTGTACACGGTCCGGCAGAAGGGGAGCCCATCGGCTCCCTTTTTTTTATTTTCACCTCACATGCGCTCACCCACGTTCACCATCGGACAAGCGGCCCAAGCCACGGCCGTGTCAGCCAAAGCCATACGCCACTACGAGGCACTGGGCTTGCTGCCATTCGTCTTGCGCATCGGCAGCTACAGGCATTACGACCAAGCGCACCTGCTGGCCATTCGCCTGATCCGGCAGGCACAGGATCTGGGCTTCACACTGGCCGAATTACGCGCCCTGGTACGAGAAGACGGCTGCACGCCAGACTGGGCCGCCTTGGTTCAGGCGATCGAAGGCAAGCGGCAAGGTATTCATGCAGAGATGGCGCAACTGCGCGAACGCGACACAGCCCTGATGGCTCTGGCCCAGACATTGCCCGAACTGATGGCGCAATCCAACGATTGCGACGTCATTGCCTCACAGCTTGTCAAAAGCTGAAATGCATGGCGCCACTTTCACACCCAGGCACTTGACCTTGCCCCCGGGGGCAAGCTTTACGGTAGCGGTTGTCACAACACCGCTACCGACTCATGCCCGCCCGCCACATCCTGATCATTGCCGCTCACCCCAGCCACGCCAACGATGGCGGCCTTGGCGCAACCATGGCCCGCACCTATGCACAATCCGCTGCGCAGGCTGGGCATCAAACCAGGATGCTGCAGCTCGACCAGTTGGTCTTCGACCCCATCCTGCACGAAGGCTACAAGCGCGCACAGGCACTGGAGCCTGATCTGGCCAAGGCACAAGCAGACTTCCTCTGGGCCGACGAGCTGGTTTTCGTCTTTCCCCTCTGGTGGGGCGGCATGCCCGCCTTGCTCAAAGGTTTCCTGGATCGCGTGCTGCTGCCTGGCTTTGCGTTTCGCTACGATCCACAAGGCCAAGGCCTGACGCCTTTGCTCAAGGGCAAGACGGCTCGATTGATCATCACGATGGACACGCCAGGCTGGATTGAACGCTGGCTCTACGGTCGCCCCGTGATCAGGCAGTTCCGCTACCCGATCCTGCGCTTTTGCGGCATCAAGCTCGGTGAGGTGCGTTACTTCAGCTCTGTCATCAAATCCAGTACGGCACAAAGGCAGGCCTGGATTCAAAACGTTCACCACTTGGCGCTTCGCCAATGATGACTGCGCCGCCCTATTCCAAGATGGCACAAGCCAGGCCGTCAAGACCCGTCTGGATGAGCTTCAATCACGTGGCCCACAGGAATAGGATCCAATCCCTCGTCGGCAGGCTCGATCACGTCCAAGCCATGCAAGGCCTGACGCGCCGCAATAGCCTTGCGCTCGTCCCGTTGCGCCTTGATCTGGGCGCGCCGCTCGGCAAAGAACAGTTTGAGCAACTGGCTGCTGGCATCTGCCAGCACACCACCCACGATGTGCGTGTGATGATTGAGCTGCTTGTTCGCAAACAGATCGAGAACCGATCCCGCCACGCCCGTCTTCGGATCCGTGGCGGCGAACACCACGCGCTTGAAGCGGGCATGCATCAGGGCCATGGCGCACATCGCACAGGGCTCCAGCGTGACAAACAATTCGCACTCTGGCAGACGGTAGTTCGCCAGCAACTGCGAGGCATGCCGCAAAGCCACGATCTCCGCATGAGCTGTGGGATCGTGTGTGGTGATCGGGCGGTTGTAGCCAGTTGCGATGACCTGCCCGTTCAGCATGATCACCGCCCCAACAGGCACCTCGCCAGCCAGCCAGGCGTTGTGAGCCTGGTCCAGCGCGATGCGCATGGCGTATTCGTCGCTTGAACTGGTGGGCTGTGTATCAGTCACGGTCATTCGTTGGAAGCAGGCTTGGTCGATGTAGATGCTGCGCGCAAGGGCCAGCGCCCCTCTTCAATGTAGATGCCCTCTCCGACCACCGAGCGGATCAGCACAAAGTCCCGCGCCCGCCACGCGATGGGCGTAATCGCCTGATCCGGCACTGGCGAGCGGCCATAAAACAAGGTCAGATGAGGCGTGAACTGGCGATGATGCTCGCCCTGCGTCAAGCCGGCGCGCTTCATTTGCTGATCCAGGGCTGCCTGGAACGACATCAGGGCCGATGAGGTCGCACCTTGCAGCACAACCGGCAGCCGGCCAGGTTTGCCGTGAAAGCTGCCCACTCGCCCGAACGACACATCAAACGGTGAGGCCGCGATGCCCTCAGCCACATCCCTGGCTGTACGCATGACGCCAGCCGGCACCTCGCCCAGGAAGTTCCCGACATGAAAAAGTGTCACGTGAAAGCGGGCGCTTCGCTCGGCCTTCACAGCCACACCCTGCGCTCGACCCAGATCCATCGCCAGCTCTTGCGCTTGCGTGGCTGCGCAGGCATCGGGCATCAAGGCCAGAAACAGGTTGTGGAGCCGCTCAGCCTTGGGCTCGAAACCATCCAGGGACATCTGATCGGACATGAGCGCCCTCCTCACTCAGCGCGCTTGGCTCAGGGCTTGTCCGCACCGCCCAGACCTCGCTCCACATCTGAAGCTCGGTCCTGCATCAAGCGTTTCATGTCGTCCTGTACGCGCTGCTGAACCCGCCGCGCATCGTCGGCATTGCCAACCTGAGGCACATCAACACCGGCGCCGGACGCAGCCGAAGTTGCTGCGCTTGGCGCAAGTTGATGCGTCGTGCTCAACTGCTTTCTGGCAAGAAGCGCCACGATCAGCAATGCCAACAACAAAGACAACAAGCCCAGCGCTTTCATACAGAACTCCTTCGCCGTGACGGCATGCTCAGCAGATCACGTGGGCCTGGCGCCCGCTTATTCCCACTCAATAGTGGCGGGCGGCTTGCTCGACACATCGTAAGCCACGCGGTTGATGCCACGCACTTCGTTGATGATGCGGCTCGACACCTTCTTGAGCAAGGCATAAGGCAGCTCGGCCGAATCGGCGGTCATGAAGTCGCTGGTCTCGACCGCACGCAACGAGACAACGTATTCATACGTGCGGCCATCGCCCATCACACCCACACTCTTGACGGGCAGGAAGACGGTGAAGGCTTGAGATGTGAGGTCATACCAGCTCTTGCCGGTTTCGGGGTCGATGGTCTTACGCAACTCTTCGATGAAGATGTGGTCGGCGCGCTGCAGCAGCGACACGTACTCTGGCTTGACTTCGCCCAGCACGCGCACACCCAGGCCTGGGCCGGGGAAAGGATGGCGGTACACCATGTCAGCAGGCAGGCCCAGCGCCACGCCCAGCTCGCGCACTTCGTCCTTGAACAGTTCGCGCAAAGGCTCCAGCAACTTCAGGCCCAACGTCTCTGGCAAGCCGCCCACATTGTGGTGGCTCTTGATCGTGGCCTTCTTGGACTTGGTGCCGCCGGACTCGACCACGTCCGGGTAAATGGTACCTTGGGCCAGCCACTTGGCATTGGTCAACTTCGCGGCCTCGGCCTGGAAGACCTCGACGAACTCGCGGCCAATGATCTTGCGCTTTTGCTCGGGATCAGTCACGCCCTTGAGGTGGCCCATGAACTGCTCCTGCGCCTGCACGTGCACGACCTTGGCGTGCAAACGGCCTGCGAACATGTCCATCACCATCTGGCCTTCATTGAGGCGCAGCAAACCGTGATCCACAAACACGCAGGTCAACTGATCACCAATGGCGCGGTGGATCAACGCGGCAGCCACAGACGAATCTACGCCGCCCGACAAGCCCAGGATCACTTCCTCGTCGCCCACCTGCTCGCGGATCTTGGCCACGGCTTCTGCGATGTAATCGCCCATGATCCAGTCGCCCTTGCAGCCACTGACCTCGCGCACAAAGCGCGTCAGCATGGCATGGCCCTGCACGGTGTGCGTGACCTCGGGGTGGAACTGTACGGCGTAGTAGCCCTTCTCCTCGTTGGCCATGCCGGCGATCGGGCAGCTGGGCGTCGACGCCATCAGCTTGAAGCCCTCTGGCAGCACCGTGACCTTGTCTCCGTGGCTCATCCAGACCTTGAGCATGCCGTGGCCCTCGGGCGTGCCGAAGTCCTGGATGCCATCCAGCAGCTTGGTATGGCCATGCGCGCGCACCTCGGCATAACCGAACTCGCGGTGATCGCTCCACTCGACCTTGCCACCCAGTTGCACGGCCATGGTCTGCATACCGTAGCAGATGCCCAGCACGGGCACGCCCAGGTCCCACACTGCCTGAGGGGCGCGCAATTGGTGATCTTCGTAAGTCGATGCGTGACTACCCGACAGGATGATGCCCTTGGGCGCGAACGAGCGAATGAACTCGTCGCTCACATCGCTGGGATGGATCTCGCAATAGACGTGGGCTTCGCGAACGCGGCGGCCGATCAGTTGGGTGACCTGGGAGCCGAAATCGAGGATGAGGATCTTGTCGTGCATCATGTTGAAATCTCTTGGTGCAATCTGGTTCAGACGTTCACGCTGCGTGCAGCAGGCGACTCATGGGCATGCTCGGGCCGACTGAAGTAGCGCAGCCCGATGATGGCGGCCACGGCCTGGATGGCGCCACACAGGTAAAACGGAGCCCCCACGCGCCAGTCGCCGTGGGGATAGTGAGAAACGGCTGCCAGCAGTGGCGTGCCCATCAAGGGGCCCAGCACCGCAGCCACGCTGTTGATGGATGACACGGCACCCATGCTTTCGCCCTGGCGAGTTGGGTCAACGGCATTGGCTACCAGGCTTTGCAGACCGGGCTGCACCATGTAGCCAAACACATTGGCCGCGATGACGACATACATCATCCAGCCCTCCGGCACCGCGCCCCAGGCCACAAAGGCAATGGTGGACGACACCAGACCAATGCGCACCAGCTTGTGGGTGGGGATGACTTTCTGGATCTGACGCAGCAGGCCGCCCTGTACAAGCACGGCCATCATGCCCACGGCAAACAGCGACATGCCGTTGTCCTTGGGCGTCCAGCCAAACTTGAATTCGTTGTAGAGAAACCAGCTGGTGTGCAGGCAGA
>NZ_SCTN01000441.1 GCF_004297345.1 Aquabacterium sp.
CGTTGCTTCCCTTGATCGATCCGGCACTGTTCATGGTGGCACCACCCGAAACATTGATGCTCACATCGTTTCCGATCACCAAGCCGCGGCCCGATGCCAGGCTGACGCTCCCGCCGCTGACAGCAGGCGCCACACCCGTGCCATCCAGGCGCTGATTCACCCAGTTGCCCGCTACATCGATACTTTGCCCGTCTTTCAAATGCACAGAGCCGACGGCCAAGGTGTCAGACTCGGCCGCCGCATCGTTGAGGCTTTTGGACTCGATCGAAACCGCACCGCCCACACTTTGAATCTTGCCCCCCAACACAATGCCGTTGTGGACAATCGACTGGGTGCTCTTCGCGCCTGTGGCGGGATCAGTGACCGGCACGCTTTCTGCATATGCCGCTGCGCGCAAGGTCAAGCTGCCGTTCTGGGGCAACTTCAAATCAGCGCCATCGTCAACGGTGATATTGCCATTGCTCGCAATGGTCACGCTGCCAAAACCGCTCTTGTTGATCTGCTCGACTGAGATGGCACTCTTGCCAAAGCTACGCTCGTTGGAAAAATCGCTCAGGTCGTCAACCGACTTGGTGACCTCGATGTCCTGCAGCACTGCACTTTGAAAGCCGGATGTGCCAAATTGATAGACAGTACCCACCTTGGATACGTTTTCCATCGTGCCCAGCGTCAAAGCGCCTTTGAAAGCCAAGGCATCCAGACCTGACAACTGCCGGCGCCCAGAAACTGTTGAAGCGTTCAGCTTCGCGGCCACCACCATCTGGGGCGCGATCACATTGAGCTTGCCTGCGTCCTTGCCCTCGGTGTAGCCCTGCTCCATGTGGGCCATGCCAGCCAGGCTGGGCGCGGTCTGCGTTCCAAAACGCGTGGGCGTCATGTTGCCAACACCGGCAATACCCACAATCACCTGATCAGTGGGCGCGGTATTCAGTGTGTAGCGCTGGCCGTTCTTGCCCAGCAAGACGCTGGGGTTGACCATGGCCGAGGTGTAGTTGACCTGCCCGCCCGAAACGTCAATGCTGGCTGTATTGCTCGTGGCGACAGAACCAGTCGAAGTCAACGACACATTGCCGCCGGCAGACATGAACTCGCTGGCCGACTTCAATACGGCATTCTTGTACGCAGAGGTATCGCCGAGGATGGGGGCTGCCTCACGGATATCAAAGGTCAACTTGCTGCGGTAGATCGGGCCGTCCTTCTGAATGGGCGCGTCCTTGAGGTCATTGCCTCCTAGCAAGGCCGTGGTCACAAAATTGCGCGCCACGGATACCGTCGTGTCTTTGGTGCCGGACACATCGATCTTCACGCCGTCACCGACGAGGAGCTTGCCTTGCCCATCCGGCGTCACACCCGCAGCCAGAAGGTTGGCGCGGCTATAGGCAGGCAAGGCCTCCGCTCTCACGTTGACCACGGCTGCGGGCGCTGTGATCACGGCCTGCGAACCGGCTGCGTCACTCGCCCTGTCCTTGAATTCAATGGTCTGCCCCGACATCTCGACACGAGAAGCCGTGAAGACCGAGTTGGCCGAGATGGCGGGAACCTGCCCCCCTTTGTCCAAACCTTGATCAACCGTGATCTGAATGCTGCTTCGATCACCCAATACCAACTGGCCACCCTGCGTGGCCTGCTTGGTCACGCCATTGGTCATCTGCGCTACGACATTGCTGCGTGCCTGCAGAAAGACCGAACCATTTTGGGAGATGCTGGTGGTCGCCAGGATCCGCCCGCTCTGATTGACCGCCCAGCCTACGATGGTCGTGTTACCTGTTGGCGTATTGATGACGCCGGTTGCGGTATTGGCCGCATATTCGCCGGCCTTGCGGCTGGAGTTCACCTCGACCAACAAGCCCTTGACCGCCGGTACGTTCTCATTGGCCTCGGACATATAGAGCGGCGAATTGACGGCAGAAGGTGTGTTCAGGTAGACCTCACTGCCCGCCGCCAGCACCACCTGCCCGTTTTGCGCGGTGATCTGGCCGCCGTTTTCCACTTTGCCACCCAGCAGAAAGACCCGCCCGCCAGACGCAGTCGTGATACTGGCGCCCTCTTCCACCTTCACATAGTTTGTCTCCGGATCGTAGGTGGCGATATCACCATCCTTCCAGCTGAAGAAGGTGGATTGATTGGTCTTGATGCTTTGCAGGCCGCTCTTGTAGTCGTCATCGCTCATGTCCAGCGCAGACGCCATGAGCGAGCCCACGTTCACCTTCGCTGTTTTGCCAAACAGAATGCCGTTGCGGTTGATAAGGTAGATCTCACCACCTGTGATGAGACCACCCTTGCCATCACCATAGTAGGAACTCAGGCTACCAAATATCCGGGAAGCAGACGTTGAATTGCTCACTCTGTTGAGCGCGGATGAATCCTTGTCAGGCAACATGAAAACGACGCTGGACGCTTGCCCGATGTCGAAGCTCTGCCAGTTATAGATGGCCTTCTGCGTCTCCTGATCAATCACCAGCTTGACAGGATCGTTGTTGGCATCGTTGGTGACGGTTCCCTTTCCCTTACCGTAGCTGGCGATGTTTTGCCGCTGTTTCGTAGCCTCATCGATGAAGGGGATCACCGGCACGGGAATGGCGTGGCTGCTCAGTGCAGCCATCGGGTTCATCGTGCCCGCCCAGCCCAGGTGTGCAGGGCCGCTCACACTCAGGCAAGCAGCCAATGCCACCGGACGCAAGGCCCCGATTCGCCAGGATGTCGATCGGCTGGCTCGTTGCTGCTGGCGCAAGCTGCGGCGCTGCGAACGTGATGCGGTGCGAATGGGGTGAGCCATGGGAACTCCAGGGGAAATCAGAAATCGGCAGACAGGCGCACATGCACCCGGTTGTCATTGGCGCGTGTGGTGGTGGCAGCGCGCAAGGCATGCGCCAGATCGCTATTGAGCGTCCAGTCCTTGTAGACCTTGAGCTTGACGCCCACCCCGATGGAGGCCAGGCTTTGTCGGCCTGCCTGGTCAGCAGAAGGATTGAAAACCCGGATCTGCCCGGCATCCACAAAGGCATAAGCGGTCAGTTCATCCAGCCTGCGCCAGAAGCTGTCCACCGCATCGGCCTTCCCCGCAGAAGGGCTCAGGTTGGGTGTGTTGATTTGTACCGAGCCCATCACACCGTGATCGCCCGCCACTTCGGAGCTCAGATAACCCCGGATGTTGTCGCTGCCACCCAGCGCATATTGCTCAACGCCGATAACGGCCTGCGTGGCCACCTGCCCACCCAGACGCAAGCCCAGGTTCCAGCGGCCAACCGGCTGGCTTTGACGAAGATCCACGCGGTAATAGGCAAACCCGCCGTCAGCGCCTTGCCGCTTGCAAGAGAACTGATCTTGCGGACCAAATCCACAATCAACGTCATGCTTGAACAGCGATCCAACGCCGAACACAACGTTATTGGTCCAACTCAGAACTGCGGCATCCTCTTGAACCCAGCTACCGTTGTAGCCTAGCGTCAAGGGCATATAGCGAATGGGCGTGGCAACCTTGTCGCTGCCAACCAATACGCTTTCCTTCATGTTCTTGTAGTCAGCACCGAAGGTCATCACGTGCGACAACGCCCCTGCGCTGGGCAAGCCCCATTGCCGCTTGAGACTGAAGGTGGCGCCACGCCCCAAGATGGATACCGAACTGAAGGCTTCGATCTGAGAGTCGGACCACAATGCCGTGGCCTGCCAGCCATCACCACCCGGTTCTGGAACGATATAGCTCAGGCCGAGTGCCTTGGACTGACTTGGGTTCTGCGGATTGGTGATCGCGATCAACTGCATGCTGTGATCGCGCTGAAAGAGATTGTCGTAACGCGCAGAGGCCGTCAAACGCCAAGGCTTGCTGAACTGGGCATGGTTGTTGTTGAGTTCCAGTGAAGCATGGACGGGCGCCTGATCCGTGACCTTCAATTCCACCTCGGCAGAATTGGGCGTACGGCCTGGACGCAAAACCGGTTGCACGCGACGATCGTCCGTTCGGTTGACCTCGGCCAACTGGGCTTGCACCACATTGAAGTTAGGTACCTTGCCTTCGGCCAACTCAGGTACGCGCGAGCGGATATAGCCTTGTGAGTAGTAGCGAGACCCCGTCACGGCGAGGCGCTCCACGCGGCCCTCCTGCACATTGAGCGTCACAACACCCTGGCTGACTTCTTGCTCGGGCAAATCCACAAAGACCGTCAGGAAACCTGCATCCTGATACGCCTTCTCCAAGGCGATGCGTGCAGCCTCGACATTGGCAAAGGTCTTGCGTTCACCCAGAAAGGGCGTAACCGCCTTCTCGATGGCTTCGTCTGATAACACCGTATTGCCTTCAACGACGAACTCAAGCACGTCGAATGCAGGCGTGGGCGCCTCAGGGGCGGCAGCAGGAGTGGGCAAGGCACGTGCAGGCTCATGGGCTTGTGGCGCATCAGGCTTGACCGTTTGCGCATTCGCACCAGACAGCAAGCCCAAAACAAAACAAGCCACAGCCTGCGCCCGCCACGACGGGGCACTGGACAGTGGTTTCATGCGCGCCAGTGTCGGGGGGGGCAATGAATCGGGAGTGAAAACTCGTAGTCCATACGGACTACTTAACCCTCATTCACGGGGGCACCGGGATGCCTCTTACGGCGCAGGGTGAAATGGCGCCCAAGAAAAATGGCCCCGAGTCCAAAGACCCGAGGCCACACAGCAGGCTCACATGCAGGCCATCAAAGGCCTGCAGAGAATCAAGCTAGATTACTTCGTGAAAGCAGGCACGTTGGTGCTGACGCCGCCGCGGGTGTAACGCGAGCAGAAATAGTCAGCGGCAGCGGCGGCCGTGGCAGGCAAGGTGGTGTCGCCCATGGCTGGGTACGTTGCAGGTGTGGTGTTGCCGTAGGCGCTGCAATCTGCATCAGCAACGGTCGAGCCCGACAGAGGCAGCGCAAACACGCCAGCGATAGCAGGCACGCCAACTTGGCCGAGGTTGTCAGCATTCGTGGCCTTGGTGATGAAGGCATTCAGGAAGCCCAGGGCACCAGCCGACAAGCCACCGTTCACAGCGCTCTTGTTCGTTTGAATTGTGGACTCAACCCAGGCACCGTACTTGCCAACCTTGGCGTTGTCACGCGAAGGCACCACGCCGTCGATGGCCACGAACTTGTAGTTGGCGTTGGTGCCTTGGCCCAGGGTCAGCAGACCCACGCCAAAACCCTTAGAGGCCAGCGCGTTGACGTTACCCAGGCAGGTCACCACGCCGCCGCCGGAACCAGCTTCGTTGATGAAGAACTTGCCGGCCACATCAGATGCCGCTGTCACGTTGGATTGAGCTGGCTTGGCCTTGAAAGGCAGCAGGCCATTGGCGCCGTTTTGCAGGAACAGCGTGTTGATGGCAGCACGGGTGCCCGAACCGATATCACGTGTACAGACGTTCACGCCCACGCCTTCGTTGGCGGCGGTCGTGATGCCCTTCCAGCCCTGGGTCTTGATCGATTGGCTGAACAGGTTGGCCACTTGAGTCGAGCTCAGTGTGGGCAGGCCGGTGGTCGTGCCGTCGACAGTGTGACCGGCTGCTTGCATTTCAGCGTACAGCTTGGTGGTCACGGCCACGCCGAAGACCTGGCTGAACACCGAGTTCACCGAACCGAAGTCGGCCGTAGACACAGGCAAAGACGAGGTAAAGGCTGCAGGACGGTTGTAAGACCCGTTGAACAGCGTTGGTTCTTCGTCAGAGACGCCTGCATCGGGGACCTTGCTCACGGTGCCGGTACAAGCAAAAGGAGTTACATCGGAGCAGGTGCTGATGTTGGTGAATTCGGTG
>NZ_SCTN01000442.1 GCF_004297345.1 Aquabacterium sp.
TCGTGGCTGAACTCACTGAGGACATCGTCCTTGATTGCGATGAAGTCCGCCCCGACGCGATCACGAGGCCGAGCCAATGGCACCTCCACCACACGCTTGATGCGCCCAGGGCGAGGCTGCATGACGACCACGCGGTCGCCGAGGTACACGGCTTCTTCCACATCGTGTGTCACCAGGATGGCGGTGATACCTTCGGCTTGCCAGATACGTTGCAGTTCTTGTTGCAGGCGAGTTCGGGTCAAGGCGTCAAGCGCACCAAAAGGCTCGTCCAGCAACAAGACCTCGGGGCGATTGACCAGCGCACGTGCGATGGCGGCGCGCTGAGACATCCCACCAGACAACTGATAGGGGTAGGCCTTTTCGAAACCCTTGAGGCCCACCAGTTCGATGTGCTCTTGCACCGCCTTGTCTTTCGACGCCTGGGTGCCTGGGGCGTTGAGCAAACCCAGTGCCACGTTCTTCTCAACAGTCAGCCACGGGAAGAGGCGGTGGTCCTGGAACACGATGCCCCGGTCCAGGCTGGTGCCTTTGATGGGCTGGCCATCCAGCAGCAACTGGCCTTCATAGCCGCTTTCCAGGCCGATCAGCAAGCGCAACAAGGTGGATTTGCCGCATCCGCTGGAACCCACAATGCTGACGAATTCGCCAGGTTTGATGGACAGAGAGATGTTGTCCAGTACCTTCAAAGGTTTGCCTTTGACCTCGTACTGCTTGTTGAGGTTCTTGATTTCAATGGTGCCTGCATGTGGCATGGGTGGCTCCTAGTGCGGTATCCGAGTGACAGCGGTAAATGGGGTGAGGGCGTGAAGACCGATCAGCGAGCTGTCGGTGCACGCCAGCGCAGCAAGCGCTTTTCAGCGCGATCTGCCAGACGATTGAATGTGTTGCCGATCAGCGCGATGGCCAGCAGGCCGAACAGGATCAGCTCGACGTTGAAGGCCATGCGGCCTTTGAAGACGGTATTGCCAAGTCCTTGGCCGTCGTCGACAAGCAAGAACTCGGCACCGATGGTGGCCAGCCAGGCGTAGATCAGGCCCAGGCGCAGGCCGGACAGGATCTGTGGAGAAGCTGCAGGCAGGATCAGCTTGGTTAGCAGTTGCTGGCGCGTGAAGCCGTAGACCTTGGCTACTTCAGCCTGGCCGGAGGTGACGCCACGCACACCTTCCAAAGTGCCAAGCACGACCGGATAGAAAGCCGAGAAGCCAATGAAAATCACCTTGGACAATTCGCCCGTGCCAACCATGGCTGAGAGCAGGGGCAGCCACGCAAACAGTGAAATCTGGCGGGCGGTGTGAAAGGTTGGGCCGATGATCTTGTCAGCGAGACGAGATACGCCGATCAAGGCGCCCACAGTGACGCCAGCCAGCGCGCCCAGCGCAAAGCCGGACAGATCGCGCCAGAGGCTCAGGCCAATGCCAATGTAAAAGTCGGGGTTGCCCAGTTCCTTGATACCCGTGGTGACCACACCGGCGGGCGGCACGATCAGTTTGGTGTTGACAAGTTTGAGCGAGGTCAGCGCGTACCAGAGTGCGATGAAGGCAACGGGTAGAACCAGACCACGCCAGTCGTACTGGCGCTTGGTTGAGCGAGTGTTGGTGTCAGACATCGTTGACCTTGTTTGTTCAGAATGCGTTGCGACGCCAGCCTTGCAGGCGCGATTCGATCAGGCGCAAGACCAGCTCGATGACGATGCCGACCGCACCAATGGCGGCCATGGCCACGATGACCATGTCGATCTGGCTGAGGGACCGGCTATAGGCCATCAGGAAGCCAAGGCCCTCACTGGACGACAGCAACTCCACGAACACGACCGACAGCCAGGCCTGCATCACGCCTTGACGCAGGCCGGTGAACAAACTGGGCGCTGCAGCAGGCAGCACGATGCGTGTGATCAGTTGGAGCGTGTCGAAGCGGTAGATGCGGCCTACCTCGAGCAAGTTGCGGGGGATGTTGGCAATGCCATTGAGCGTGCTCAGCGCCACAGGGACGACCACGGCGATGGACACGGCAGTGACCTTGAGAGGTTCCTCAATGCCCACGAAGATGATGAGCAGGGGGATCCAGCCGAGCACAGGCAATTGGGCCAGGAAGTCGAAGGTCGGGAAGATATAGGCCTTGACCGTGCGAGACAGCCCCATGCCAAAGCCCAGGATGAGGCCGATGCTGCCACCGATCAGCAGACTCCAACCCACTCGGGCGGCACTGACCTTGACGTGTCCCCACAGTTCACCGGTCTGGAGAACGTCCTTGAGCGAATCCCAGACAAAGGCTGGGGGAGGCAGGATCTGTTCGGCGATCCAATGGCGTTCGGTGGCCGTCCACCACAGCACAAATAGCAGGGCCGGCAGGATGGCGCCTAGCAAGATGGTGCTGATTAGTGTCAGTGCCGAACGGGCTGTGTCCACCACATATCGACGTGCGTGCTGCTCGGCACGGGTAGAAGCAGTAATGGGGAATACGATGGTGTCGTCTGTCGATGCGGCCATGATGTCGGTTCCACGAAGTCAATAGACGGACCAGGATCAGGCCCGGGTCCGTCAGGTTTCAGCTCATCAGGCAGCCTGATCAGGTGCGGGTGAACTTGCCATCTGCACCTTGCGTTGGCCAGTAGGTCTCCAGCTTCAACTCACGCAGGGCGTTGTTGAGGTACTTGGGTTCCAGCCAGTTGTCGAAGTTGACGTCGCGACGTGTCAGCTTGTACTTGCGTGTTTCGGCAATCGCGCGTTGGATCGAAGCCTTGTAGTAGTCGTCCAGAAGCGGG
>NZ_SCTN01000443.1 GCF_004297345.1 Aquabacterium sp.
TGCCCACCAACATCGTGCTGGCCATGGTCGGCGCAGCCTTGAAGCTGATGGAGGCCCCTTGATGCAAGGTGTTCCACCATTGCACAGAGAAATAGATCACCGGCACATTGACCACCCCCACCAGTGCCAGCAAAGCACCTGCCTTGTCGCCTTTGCGAGGATCATCAGTGGCAGCCTGCAAAGCCATGAAGCCGATATAGAGAAACAGCAAGATGAGTTCGGATGTCAAACGCGCATCCCAGACCCACCAGGTCCCCCAGGTTGGCTTGCCCCACAAGGCGCCGGTCCACAGCGCCAGAAACGTGAACAAGGCACCAGTGGGCGCCAGCGCGCGCGCCATCATCGACGACAGGCGCGTGTTGAGTACCCAGCCCAGGCCAGCCCAAAATGCCATCACGACGTAGATCAGCATGGACAACCAGGCCGCTGGCACATGCACGAAGATGATGCGATAGGCATCCCCCTGCTGATGATCGGTTGGCGCAACAAAGAACCCCACGTACAGGCCGATCAAGGTCAACGACAAGGCCAGCACAAGCAGCCAAGGCACAAGGCGACCAGCCCATGGATAAAAACGCTGAGGCGCCGCGAACTGCCACAGCCATGGGCTCGAGCCGAAGTGAGAACGGCCATCCGGTTTGAGTTGTCTGCGATTCGCGTTTGAAAAATCTGGTGCCAAGGTCATGATCTGTACATCCTCTCAGTGACTGTCTGCGGGGATCAGTCCATCGCGACGCGCAAGGCCGTCGCTGCAGCCCAAGGCGCCAGGACGGCTGAAGCCGCCAGCACACCCGCCAGCAATTGAAGATGGGCGGCAGCGCCGAGCCCACTGGCCTGCGCCCCCACCGCACTGGCACCGAAAATCAACACGGGGATATACAAAGGCAGCACCAGCAAGGCGATCAACACACCGCCGCCTCGCAAGCCCAGCGTCAACGCCGCACCAATCGCACCTATCAGGCTGAGCACAGGTGTCCCCAAGAGCAAGCTGGCAACCAGCACGGAGATGGCGTCGCCAGGCAAGTCGAACTGCAACGCCAGTACCGGGGCCAGCGCCACCAACGGCAGGCCGGATACCAGCCAGTGCGCCAACACCTTCGCCGCCACGATCACACTCAAAGGTTCTGGCGATAGCAACAGTTGCTCCAGCGTGCCGTCTGCGTGATCGAGCGCGAACAAACGCCCCAAGGAGAGCATGCTGGCCAACAAGGCAGCCACCCACAGTACCCCCGGCGCCATGGTGCGCAGCAGATCCCGCTCGGGCCCAACGCCAAGAGGAAACAGCGAAACCACCATCAGAAAGAAGAACAAGGTGCTCAGCACGTCCGAACGGCGTCGAAACGCCAGCAAGGTATCGCGCCGGATCACGGCCCAAAAAACCACCCACATCAAACCGCCTCGAGCCCTTGTATGGCATCCGCTTGCGGCGCATCAAGAACCAACTCCTGGACACGCTTTGCATTCAGGTGCTGGGTCTGGTGTGTCGTGTAAATCAACGCTGCCCCCAACGCCAACCGTTCGTTCAACAAATCTGTCAGAACGGAAACGGACTCCAGGTCCAGCGCCACGAATGGCTCGTCCAGCACCAATAGGCTACCCGTGGCGCTCGATGTGGGTGCGAGCGCCAGCCTTGCCAGCGCCACTCGCCTGCGTTGCCCCTGAGACAACACGCGGGCTGGCAACTCCGAACGGCCCCGCAAGCCCACACGCTCCAGGGCGTGCAGCGCTTGAACCCGGGTGCAGGCACGACCAGACAGCAAGGCGCTCATCTGCACGTTTTCCAGCGCGCTCAAGTCATCTTTCAACCCTTGCCCATGCCCTATGTAGGTCAAGGCCTGATGAAAAGCATCCCGATGACCATGGACAGACAAACCATTCCAGCGCACCTCGCCATCAGCGGGCTCAGCCAGGCCGCACAGCACGCGCAAAAGACTGGTCTTGCCACTGCCGTTGCGACCGGCCACGCGCATTGCCTCACCAGCCCCAAGCTCAAAGCTCACACCGGAAAACAGCTTGCGATTACCGCGGGCATAGGCTAGCTGGCTGGCCTGCAAAGTCATGTCAATCCGTTCACCATGTCTACAACAGTGGAAGGACTGTATGCACGAGCCTTCAATCGACAAAGTAATGAATCCGCAGATCCTTATGCAATCAATTTGGATCTGGCAAATTCAAGGTGCGACCTTCATGACTTGGAAGCACTACCCTGCTGAGGCTTTGGCTCCGGGGGCACTTCGCGCTTGGCCACACGCTCGCCCTCCTCAATCGTGTCATGGGGATTCAGGATCACCTCGTCCTTGGGTGACAGACCTGCGGTTACCTCAACCGCACGCCCAAGATCTCGTCCCAGCTTGACCTGTCGCAAGGCAATCTTGTCGCCCTCGGCGATGACCGCCACACGAGGGCCATCCTGGCGGAACTGCAAGGTATTGGGCGGCACAAGCAAGGCCTTGGTCGAACCACTGAGCGGCAAGGCCACTTCAACATATGCGCCAGGCAGCAGCTTGCCATCCTTGTTGGGCAGGGACACTTCAACCTGCACAGAGCGCGTGGCCACGTCTACACCGCCGGAAACGCGTGTGATGGAACCCTTGAACGGCGCATTCGGTTTCTCAATCAGCTTGACGGATACCTCCTTGCCCACGCTCACATCGCCCACGTAGACTTGGGGAACGGCGACCGTCAGGCGCAATGCATCGCTTTGCGCCAGATAGAACAGCTCCTTCGTGTTGCTGGCACTACCCGCCGCTACCAGTGCACCCACATCCACATTGCGTCGCACCACCACCCCGTCAAAGGGCGCCACGATGCGCCCGAAATCATGCAATTGCTGAAGGCGCCGCACATTGGCCTGTGATGCGGCCAGGTCAGCAGAGGCTTGCTGCTGGGCAGCACGCCGCTCATCCAGTTCCTGCTGCGACACAGCATCACGCTGGCGCAAGCCTTCCCATCGCTGTAAGGACGATTGCGTCAATGCCAGGCGGGCGCGAATTTGCTCCAGCGTGGCCTTGGCCTGGGCCAGATCCTGATCCACTTCGGGGGTATCGATCAAAGCCAGCACATCCCCCTTCTTGACCTTGTCCCCAATGTCCTTCTTCCAGGCTTTGACATAGCCATTGGTTCTGGCATAGATCGCCGCTTCGTTCTGTCCACGCAGGGTCGCAGGCAAGGCCACAGTGCGCTGGCCTTGTCCGGGCTTGGGATGCGTGAACAGGACCGTCTTGAGCGCATTGGCATGGGTACTGGACTCAACGGACTTGGCCTGAGCCACGTTCACGTAAGTGCGCACGCCGGCACCGGTCAACAGCAAGGCCAGTGTCAATAGCCCCCATCGGCGAGCACGGCGGATCGGGCGCTTGTCCGACGCAATCGGCCAAGCGGTTTCCGGGGTAGAGGAAGGAGAGCTCATACAAATTCCATCAGGAGCCATAGGGCATCAGGCCTCAAGGGGGGCAGACGCCCCTTGCGCGAGTGGGTTGGGCGCACGTGACTGCAACCAGCGGTGCACGCCAGCAAAAACGAGAGGAACGAAGATCAAGGTGGACACGGTGGCGAACGTCAAGCCGCCGATGACGGCGCGGCCCAACGGCGCGTTCTGCTCGGCGCCCTCGCCTACGCCCAGCGCCATGGGCACCATGCCGATGATCATGGCCAGTGCGGTCATCAAGACAGGACGCAGGCGAGTCGAGCCCGCATCAAGCGCGGCTCGCATGGGCGGTACCCCGGACGCCAGCCTTTGCCGTGCAAACGACACCACCAGGATGCTGTTGGCCGTGGCCACACCCACCGTCATGATGGCGCCAGTCAACGCGGGCACAGACAAGGGCGTGCCTGAGATGTAAAGCATCCACGCGATGCCGGCCAACGCCGCAGGCAAAGCTGTCACGATGATCAGTGCATCCAGCCAGGACTGGAAATTGACCACGATGAGCATGTAGACCAACACGACGGCCAGGAGCAGGCCCCATGCCAGAGACACGAACGAGGTCTTCAGCGTCTCGATCTGACCGCGCACCGTGATCTCGGAGCCACGCGGCAGTTTCTCGCGGGCCTTGTCGATGAGCTTTTCAATATCGGCATACGTGCTGGCCAGATCGCGGCCATCCACGCTGGTGTAGATGTCGATGACAGGCGCGATGTTGTAGTGGGATACATTGCCCTGCTGGCTACCCGACTTGACCTGAACGACGTTGCCCAGTAGTTGCGGCTCCTTCGTTTGTCCATTGAGCGCCGGGCCGTTGACCGGGATGCTCAACATGGCGCCCAGGCTGTCAATGTCTCGCTGTGGCGTTTGCACGGCCACGTTGTAAACACTGCCGTTGGCTTCATTCAGCCAATACGTGGGCGCCGTCTGGAAGCTTGAACTCAAGGACACCATCAGGTTCTGAGCCACATCACGCGCAACCAGGCCTGTCTGCGCCAGACTGGACCTGTCCATCTCCAGATTCAGGGTACGCCGGTTGAAGCGCTGATAAAGGATGGTGTCAACGGCGCCAGGCACCTGCTTGACCTGATTGAGCAGTTCGCTGGCCACCGCGAGGTTCTCCTCCGTCTTGGTGCCCTGTACCTGGATGTCGATCGGCGCGCTCACCCCGAAGTTCAGCGTCTGGCTGATCATGTCGGCCGGCTGGAAATAGAACTCGTTGCCAGGAAACTCCCTGGGCAAGGCTGATCGCAATTTGCGAATGTGCTCAGCCGTGGGCGCATGCTCACGGGGCAGCGTGACCATGATCTCCACATCACTGCTGTCGAAAGTGCCGTTCGTGTTGTAGAGAGTGTTGTACGGCGTATAGGGTCCACCAACGATGTCCACGATGCTGGCCACTTCCTGCGCGCCGATCAGCTCGCGCACACGCTTCTCAACCTTGTCAACGAACGAAGGCATTTCCTCCAGGCGGGTGCCCAGCGGGGCACGCACGTGCAGGCGGATCTGACCGGCATCCACGGCCGGAAAGAAGTCTTGCCCCAACACGGCAAACAGCCCAGTGGAGAGCAAACAGAAAGCCAGAAAGCCGCCACCAAACATCACCTTGCGTTGCAACAAGGCTGCCAACACAACGGTATAGCCCTGTCGCAGCTTTTCAAACCACGCTTCGAACGCCAGGTGAACGCGACGCAAACGACCAGGCGCTTCCAGGCCGCTGCCAGCGTGTCTAGCCTGGTGCTGCATCAGGTACATCACCAGCGTGGGCACCAAAGTGCGGGACAGCACGTATGACGCCAGCATGGCAAACACCACAGCCTCGGCCAGGGGAATGAACAGCTTGCCTGCGACGCCCGTGAGGAAGAACATCGGCACGAAGGCGATGCAGATGCACAGCGTGGCCACAAAGGCTGGCCCGGCGATTTCTGCCGCGCCGTCGAGAATCGCCTGATGTGGGCGTTTGCCCATGTGGAGGTGTCGCTCCACGTTCTCGATCTCCACCGTCGCGTCATCCACAAGGATACCGACCGCCAGGGCAAGGCCGCCCAGGGTCATGATGTTGATCGTCTGCCCGATCAGGTGCAGCAGGAACAAGGAGCACAAGATGGACAGCGGAATCGACACCGCAATGATCGCGGTGCTGCGCCAGTTGCCAAGGAACAGCAGCAACAAGGCTGCCGTCAGGGTTGCTGCGGTCAGCGCCTCATGAATAACCGACTTGATCGCGGCCCCGACAAAGACGGACTGGTCCGCCAACGAGGTCACGGTGATGTCCTCGGGCAGTGCCAGCACGGCCTTGGGCAGCTCACTGCGTATGGCGTCAATGATGTCCAGCGTCGAGGCCCCACCGTTCTTGAGCACGGTCATCAGCAAGCCACGTTCTCCATCACGACGTACCACGTTGGTCTGCGGCTGATAGCCATCTCGCACTTGTGCCACATCACGCACATACACGGTGGCGCCATTGACCGTCGTGATGGGAATGTCGCCCAAAGCAGCCATGTTGCCGGGCGAGCCATTGAGCGCCACACTGACTTCCTGAGCGCCGATCTTGGCTGTGCCAGAAGGCAGGGTCAGGTTCTGCGCGCTCAGCGCGTTGACCACATCAACCGCCGTCAGTCCTCTCGCGGCCAGGGCCTGACCATTGATATCGATCTGGACC
>NZ_SCTN01000444.1 GCF_004297345.1 Aquabacterium sp.
ACGGTCGATGGGGGAGGGGCCTCGGCCATCCAGAAGTCTGGAGGCGCTGCGTTCGGCCGCTGGGTGCTGGGCAATCAGTTCGGGCGGCAGCTCGAAATCGAAATCGCTCAGGGAATAGGAAGTAGAGATGGTCATGCCATTGAGGGACGGACGAGTCCCGTGCCAAGGAAACCCGATATTGTCACCCCAAGCGCGGGGCGCTTTGTGACTCGCCCATCGGAGTGGGGGGGCGCCGTGGTGCAGACACGGCACAATCGGTGCCTGTCAGTATTTCGGGCCGGGGAGGCCGCCGTGGCGCCAACTGCGTCTGCCAGCAAAACAAGCAAACAGGAAGCCTGCATGCCCGCCGATGGGCGTGCGGCGGCAACTGCCCGCTCGGCGCCGCAAAAGGCCATGGACAAGCTGGGCCTGGTGCGCGACATCGATCTGGCCTTGCACCTGCCTTTGCGCTACGAGGACGAAACCCGCCTGACCTTGCTGCGCGATGCCCGTGATGGGCAGACGGTGCAGCTTGAGGGGGTGGTGTCCGAGAACCGTATCGAGGCGCGTGGGCGTCGCCAGTTGATCGTGCGGCTGGACGACGGCACCGGTGAGGTCTTGCTTCGCTTCCTGAATTTTTACGGTTCGCAACAAAAGAGTTGGGCGCCGGGTGTACGTTTGCGTGTGCGCGGTGAACTGCGCCATGGTTTCTGGGGCCGCGAGATGGTCCACCCGACTGTGCGCATCGTCAGCGACAACACGCCGTTGGCCGCTTCGCTCACGCCCGTCTACCCAACAGGGTCCGGGCTGCCTCAGGCCTATCTGCGCAAGGCCGTGGCTTCGGCCCTGACGCGTGCGCCGCTGGATGAGTTGATCCCGCCTGAACTGGTGCCAGGGCGCTGGCCGCGCTTGCGTGAGGCGCTGCACTTCCTGCATCACCCGTCGCCGGAGGTGTCGCTGGTAGCGCTGGAAGATCACAGTCACCCGGCCTGGCAACGCCTGAAGTTCGAGGAACTGCTGGCGCAACAGGTCTCGCAGATGAAGGCTCGCGCCGAGCGGGCCCACCTGAAGGCGCCGGTGTTGAGTGCCTTGCCGCAAGGTTTGCGGGATCGCCTGCTGGGCGTGCTGCCATTCGAGCTGACTGGGGCGCAGCGCAAGGTGTGCGAAGAGATCGCGCTGGACTTGCAAAAGCCCCAACCCATGCACCGCCTGTTGCAGGGCGATGTGGGCTCGGGCAAGACCGTGGTGGCGGCACTCGCTGCCGCCGTGGCCATGGACGCTGGCTGGCAATGTGCCTTGATGGCCCCGACCGAAATCCTGGCCGAGCAGCACTTTCGCAAGCTGGTCGGCTGGCTGGAGCCCTTGGGCATCAAGGTGGCCTGGCTCACGGGCAGCCTCAAGGCCAAAGCCAAACGCGAGCAGATTGCCGCCGTGGCTTCCGGCGAGGCTCAACTGGTGGTGGGCACACATGCCGTGATCCAGGACCAGGTCACCTTCGCGCGATTGGGCCTGGCCTTGATCGACGAGCAGCATCGCTTCGGCGTGGCCCAGCGCCTGCAGTTGCGCCGCAAGCTGGAGAGCAGCGAGCTGGAGCCGCATCTGCTGATGATGAGTGCCACGCCCATTCCCCGTACGCTGGCCATGACCTATCTGGCCGATCTGGAAGTGAGCACGATTGATGAGCTGCCGCCTGGGCGAACGCCCATCGTCACCAAGGTGTTTGCAGACACGCGCCGCCCCGAGGTGATCGAACGCATTCGCGACGAGGTGGCGCGCGGCAGCCAGGTGTATTGGGTCTGCCCGCTGATTGATGAAACCGAAGACGGCGACCAGGCCGCAGACGAAGCCGCCGGGCGGGCCAGCAACCGTCGCCCGCCGCTGGATTTGAGCAACGTCACCCAGACGCATCAGGAGCTGAGCGAATCTCTGGCCGGCTTCGGCGTGGGCCTGTTGCACGGGCGCTTGCCGGCCGCCGAGAAGGCCGATGTCATGGCGCGTTTTGCCAGCGGTGAGCTCTCCGTGCTGGTGGCCACCACCGTGATCGAGGTGGGTGTGGACGTGCCCAATGCCAGCCTGATGGTGATCGAACATGCCGAGCGCTTTGGCCTCAGCCAGTTGCACCAGTTGCGTGGTCGGGTGGGGCGCGGTGCCGTGGCCAGCGTGTGTGTGCTGCTGTACGCCTCACCCTTGTCCGACTCCGGCAAGCAGCGCCTCAAGGCCATGGCTGAAACCACGGACGGCTTCGAGATTGCCCGTAGGGATCTGGAGATCCGTGGCCCCGGCGAGTTCATGGGCTCGCGCCAGTCCGGTGCGGCCTTGTTGCGTTTCGCTGATCTCAATGAAGACCAGGGCTTGGTCGCGCGTGCCCGCCAGGCTGCTGAAACCATGCTGCGCCAGCATCCATATGCGGCACAACGGCATGTGGCCCGCTGGCTGGGGCAGAAATCCGAATACCTCAAGGCCTGACCGGGGTAATCCGCTTCACGATCACATCAAGCACAATCGACAGCCATGACCCTGACCGAACTCCGCTACATCGTGGCCGTTGCGCGTGAACGCCATTTCGGGCGTGCCGCAGAGGCCTGTTTCGTGTCGCAGCCAACGCTGTCCGTGGCCGTCAAGAAGCTGGAAGACGAACTTGACGTGAAGCTGTTCGAGCGCGGCAGTTCGGAGATCAGCGTCACGCCGCTGGGTGAAGAAATCGTGCGTCAGGCGCAAGCCGTGCTGGAGCAGGCTCAGGCCATCAAGGAAATCGCCAAGCGTGGCAAGGATCCGCTGGCTGGTGCATTGCGCCTGGGCGTGATCTACACGATCGGGCCTTATCTGCTGCCTGATCTGGTACGTTCGGCCATCGCGCGCGTGCCCCAGATGCCCTTGATGCTGCAGGAGAACTTCACCGTCAAGCTGCTGGAGATGCTGCGTGCCGGTGAGCTCGATTGCGCCATCCTTGCCGAGCCGTTCATGGACAGCAACCTGGCCACCGCACCGCTGTATGACGAGCCTTTCATGGTGGCCGTGCCGCGCACGCATCCGCTGGCGCAGCGCGATCGCATCAGCGCTGAAGAGCTCAAGCGCGAGACCATGTTGCTGCTGGGTGCCGGCCATTGCTTCCGCGATCACGTGCTGGAGGTCTGCCCCGAGTTCGCACGCTTTTCCAGCGACGCAGAAGGCATCCGCAAGAGCTTCGAGGGCTCCTCGCTGGAGACCATCAAGCACATGGTGGCCGCTGGCATGGGCGTGACTGTGGTGCCGATGCTGTCCGTGCCGCCGGAGTCGCATCCACACCTGGTGTTCGTGCCGTTCGAAGATCCCGTCCCGACACGCCGTGTGGTGCTGGCCTGGCGCCGCAGTTTCACGCGTTATGAGGCGATTGCCGCCTTGCGCAATGCCATCTACGCCTGCCCACTGCAAGGCGTCACGCGCTTGTCTGCCTGAGCTTGAAGCGCGTTAGAACGCGTCAAACCGCTGAAGGCGGGGCGACTTCGGGCTGATGGGGTTCAAAGCAATCCACCACCGTGAAGTACAGCGAAGCGTAGAACGAGGCGGCCACCCACATGCTGGCCGTCATCATCACCACGCTGACGAGCATGGGGATAGGCAAAATGGCTGAGACACCTGCCGCCAGCAGCGCCACGCCGGACAGCACACCAAACCAGCCCAAACCGAATACCAAAAACGCGCCCAGATTGCGCCAGCTGGCCATCAGGCTGAAGAAGATGGCCTTGGCCACCGGCATATGGGCCCACAGAATCAGGGCCGGGGCGTGCAGGAACATCAGCGTCACGGGCAAGGTCAGTACCAGTTCCAGCAGCAGCACTTGCTGGACCAAGGGGTCACCGATCATGTCGCCGATGTCCTTGGATTTGTCTTTGATGTTGTCCAGCAGAGCAGGGTCCGGGCCCAGCATGGTGGCCACGGTGACGGCTGCCAGCATGATCAGGCCATAAGCCGCACCCAGCAGCATGAAGGACTTGCGAGTGGCTGGATCCGTCTTGAACGGTTCCACCATCACGGTAGGGGTGACCATCTGTCCGGTCAAAACCCGCCGGGTGCCCAGCATGAAGCCCATCCAGATCGATGGCGCCAGGCAGGTGGCCAGGGCCACGCCGACATCACCGAGCAAAGCGGTCAGCAAGGTGGCGGCCATGAACGACAGACCCAGCAAACCGATATAGCCCAGCGGTTGCTGCCGGCAGGCCAGCATGCCTTGGCGAATCCATACCAGGCCTTGCGAGGCCTTGACCAGTTTGAGTTTCATGTTCAGGCCGCAGTGCCGCGCTGATATGACCAGAGCTTGTTGCGGCGCAGGGTCAGAACCCGCTCGAAATGCGTGGGGTCATGCGGCTGCAGCATCGCCGCATCGCGAGGCAGGTAGAAATCCCACAGGCGTGAGGTCCAAAAGCGCAGGGCTGCAGCGCGCAGCATCGAGGGCAGCAGGAGCAACTCGTCGTCTGTCAGGCAGCGTTGGGCATCGTAGGCCGCCACGAAAGCATGCGCTCGTACCGGGTCCAGCTCACCCGTGGCCAGGTCGATGCACCAGTCATTGAGGCACACGGCGATGTCGAAGCCGAAGGTGTCGCAACCGGCGAAATAGAAATCGAAGAAACCTGAGAGCGCAGGGCCGTCGAACATCACGTTGTCGCGGAACAGATCGGCGTGGATGGGGCCGCGTGGCAGGGCCTTGTAGCTGGCCGAGTCGGCGAGTGACTGCTGGAAGGCCAGTTCGGACTGAATCAGCGCGGATTGATCGGCATTCAGGTGGGGCAGCACGACGGGCACGGTGTCCGTCCACCAAGCCAGCCCGCGCAAATTGGGCTGCTGATGCACGTAATCCTGACCAGCTTCGTGCATGCGGGCCAGCATGGCACCAACTTGGGCGCAATCGGCAGCTTGAGGCGCCAGTTGGTTGCGGCCTTTCAGGCGCGTCACCACGGCAGCGGGCTTGCCCTTGAGCGTATGCAGGATCTCGCCTTTTGCATTGGCCTGTGGCGCTGGCACCGGGATGCCGCGATTGGCCAGGTGGTGCATCAGGTTCAGGTAGAAGGGCAGCTGTTCGTAGCTCAGTCGCTCGAACAAGGTCAGCACATAGTCACCTTTGTCCGTGCTGACAAAGTAATTTGTGTTCTCGATGCCGGAGGTGGCGCCATGCATGGATTGCAGGGTGCCCAGATCCAGGTCGGACAGCAGTCCAGCCGCTTCTTGCGGGGACACTTCAGTGAAAACGGCCATGTGACTTAGTCAAGCATCGAACATCGAAAAGACAGATTCCCACGCTGCAAAAAGGTGCACCAGGGCCAAAAAACCGCAACCAGATGTTGCGATGCCTCATGGCTTAGGCGTAAACCCTCAGGGTTCGGGGGAAGACGAGCGTGTGATTGTAGGAGTCGCTGTGGCAGACTCCGCAGGATATTGAAAACCCCGTCCCACTGTTTCATGGGGGACGTGCATTTTTCCTATAACGAGGAACCGGTTCCGAATCATGAGCACTTCAGCCCCGAGCAAGATTTCCAAGTCCCTGTCCATGCTGGTTGCAGCGTCGTCTCTGGTGAGCCTGTCGGCCATGGCCCAGATGCGTGAGAGCAGCCCCTTGGGAATTTACGGTGGTGGCACCTTCGGTGTGGGCGTTGCGCAATGGCCTTCCAGCGACTCCACCATCAGTGACCGTGCCGTTTTCAGCGGCAAGTTCTTC
This sequence comes from Aquabacterium sp., assembly GCF_004297345.1. GTDB lineage: Bacteria > Pseudomonadota > Gammaproteobacteria > Burkholderiales > Burkholderiaceae_C > Aquabacterium. The sequence goes on from NZ_SCTN01000444.1 coordinate 5,669, forward strand.
GGTGGCAAGCGCCTGACCCCTGGCCTGGCTGCTGAAATCAACTACCTGTTCTTCGGTGGCCTGGATCGTGCCAATGACTCGGCCAAGATGGCGGCGACCAATGTGGCGTCGCTGCGTCAGAAAGAGCGTGCGGTTACCCTGAACATCAACTGGGAAGTCGAGTTGCTCAACGATTTCACCAACCAGTTGCGTTTCGGCTGGGCCCGTACCCGCAAGGACCAGCTCATCACCTACGCCAACGGTTCGACCGAGCGCAAGATCAGCTATGACGGCGCGCCTTACCTGGGCGCTGGCATCGGCTTCCAGGCTACGCGTGAAGTGAAGCTGCTGTCGAACTTCGACTACATCGTCAACGGCCACGAAAGCTACTACCTGTTCAGCATCGGTGCTTCTGCCGAATTCTGATGAGCGGTGCGGGGCCGGTGATCTGGCCCCACAATTCGGGGCATGAACGCCCCGGACTCCACATCTCCTTCTCCTGAGTCGTCGCTGCCCGTCCTCCTGCTGGTGGACGGTTCCAGCTACCTCTACCGCGCCTTCCACGCCATGCCCGACCTGCGCGGGCCTCAGGGCGAGCCCACAGGTGCCATGCACGGCGTGGTCAACATGATGG
>NZ_SCTN01000445.1 GCF_004297345.1 Aquabacterium sp.
CCTCGCCGATCTGTACATCCTTGAGATGCACCACACGCTGGACGCGATGCGCCACTTCGCCCCACATACCCGGCAAGTCAGGCGGTGCGGCCTCAGGCGTGCGAAGCCAGTCCAGCAACCTGTGTCCCTTGAGCGTGTCATTCACAGAGAGCAGCAAGACGGCCGATGCCGCTGCGGCCATGCCCGTCGTGACGGGATAACCGATCTGCTTGCCAATCCACCAGCCTGCAAAGCCACCAGCCGATGCCGCCAACAGACGAGCACCGACCCGTGACAGCAGCCACGAATCGCTTGTATCCACGATGTCTCTTTATGAAGAGTGAACTCAGGCGGCGACGTCAGCCACCTGCTGCGTCAGGCGATAACCTGCACCGCGCACGGTCTCGATCAGTTGCGAGCGTTGCACGGGCGACAGGGCCTCGCGCAAGCGCTTCACATGCACGTCTACCGTGCGCTCTTCGATGAAGACGTGATCGCCCCAGACGCGGTCCAGCAGTTGCGCACGACTGTGCACGCGCTCGGGGTGCGTCATGAAGAAGTGCAGCAGCTTGAACTCGGTCGGGCCGATCTTGATCTCCTGATCGCCACGGCAGACACGCCGCGTGGCCGGATCAAGGCGCAGGCCCGCCACTTCCACCGCAGCGTCCAGCGCCTGAGGCGCCTTGCGACGCAGCACGGCACGCACGCGCGCCATCAACTCATGCGTCGAGAAGGGCTTGGTCAGATAGTCATCAGCACCAGCATCCAGGCCTGCGACCTTGTCCACCTCTTCCGCACGCGCGGTGAGCATGATGATCGGCAGATCACGGGTGCGCGTGGCACCGCGCCAGCGCTTGGCCAGGGCCAGGCCTGATTGACCAGGCAGCATCCAGTCCAGCAAGACCAGATCAGGCAGCACCTTGTCCAGCTCGTTCTGGGCATCATCGGCGTTGTGCGCCACGACCACATCGAAACCCGAATGACGCAGGTTCAGCGCGATCAACTCGGCGATCGCCATTTCATCTTCAACAACCAGCACACGACTCATGAAGTGTTCTCCGTGCTTGTGCGTTAATCTGTATCTCAGCGAATGATCGACTCAACCGCCTCAGGCGTGTTGTGGCGAACGTCCGTACCCTTGACGATGTAGATGACCTGCTCGGCCAGGTTCTTGGCGTGATCACCGACGCGCTCGATGGCCTTGGCCACGAACACCAGATCGATGGACGCCGAGATGGTGCGCGGGTCTTCCATCATGTAGGTGATGAGCTTGCGCATCAGGCCGTCGAACTCGGCGTCGATCTCGTTGTCGCTCTTGATCACTTCCAGCGCGGTTTGCGTATCCAGGCGGGCAAATGCATCCAGTGCGCGACGCAGCGACGCTGTGGCCAGCGAAGCCTCGAACGACACATCGCTCACTGGCAGGCGCAAGCGGCTGGACACACCCGTGTTGATCAAACGCTGAACCGTACGAGCGATACGTGCAGCTTCATCGCCCACGCGCTCCAGGTTGCCGATCGTCTTGGAGATGGCGATCAGCAAGCGCAGGTCACGTGCGGTAGGCTGACGGCGTGCAATGATGGTCGACAGATCGGCATCGATGTCCATCTCCATCTGGTTCACGCGCTCTTCGCCTTGAAGAACCTGGGTGGCGGTCTCGCCACTGAAATGCGTCAGCGCATAGATGGCCTGGGCCACTTGAGATTCAACCAGGCCGCCCATCTCCAGCACACGCGTGGAGATACCGCTGAGTTCAACGTCAAACTGGCTGGACAAATGCTTCTCGGACATACGAAGATTCCTTTGAAAACCTGTTTTTGATATGAATGGATCCACCATCATCAGCCGAAGCGGCCAGTGATGTAATCCTCGGTTTCCGTACGTTTGGGCTTCATGAAGATGTCGGTGGTAGCACCGAACTCGATCAACTCACCCAGGTACATATAGGCCGTGTAGTCGGAGCAACGCGCCGCCTGCTGCATGTTGTGGGTCACGATCAGCACGGTGTAGTCGTTCTTCAACTCGTGGATCAGCTCTTCGATCTTGCCGGTCGAGATTGGATCCAGCGCCGAGCAAGGTTCGTCCAGCAGCAGCACTTCAGGCTTGATGGCAATGCCGCGTGCGATGCACAGACGCTGTTGCTGACCACCAGACAGCCCCGATCCGCTCTGGTTCAGCTTGTCCTTGACTTCATTCCACAGGGCCGCCTTCTTGAGCGCCCACTCCACCCGCTCGTCCATCTCGACACGAGACAGGTTCTCGAACAGGCGCACGCCAAAAGCGATGTTCTCGTAGATCGACATCGGGAACGGCGTGGGCTTCTGGAACACCATGCCGACACGCGCGCGGATCAGCGAGACGTCTTCCTTGGTCTTCAGGATGTCCTGGCCGTCCAACAGGATCTCGCCTTCGGCGCGCTGCTCCGGGTACAGCTCGAACATTCGATTGAAGGTGCGCAACAAGGTGGACTTGCCGCAACCAGATGGGCCGATGAAGGCCGTCACCTTGTTCTCGGGCAACTCCATGTTCACGTTCTTGAGCGCGTGGAACTTTCCGTAATAGAAGTTCAGATTGCGCACGGCCAGCTTGGCCTTGTTGGCGTTTTGTGTTTGAACCTTGGCATCCATGGTGCAGGGTCTTTCGTGGAACTTGTGAAGCCGCGCCAATCAGCGCTGGCGGAACATCGTGCGAGCGATGACATTGAGCACGAGCACACCGGCCGTGATCAGGAACACCCCCGCCCAGGCCAGCTTCTGCCAGTTCTCATAGGGGCTCATCGCGAACTTGAAAATGGTCACAGGCAGGCTGGCCATCGGATGACTCAGATCAGCCGACCAGAACTGGTTGGACAGCGCTGTAAAGAGCAGCGGCGCCGTTTCACCAGAGATACGGGCAACCGCCAGCAAGATGCCTGTGATGACGCCAGCGCGAGCCGACTTCAAAGTGATCGTCAGGATCACGCGCCACTTGGGCGTGCCCAGTGCGTAAGCCGCTTCGCGCAGTGCATTGGGCACCAGTGACAGCATGTTCTCGGTCGTGCGGATCACCACCGGCACCACGATCAGCGCCAAAGCCAGCACCCCCGCCCAACCCGAGAAGGAGTGCATGCGCGCCACGACCATCGAGTAGATGAACAGGCCGACCACGATGGATGGCGCCGACAGCAAGATGTCGTTGATGAAGCGGGTAACGCTACCCAGCCAGCCCTTCTGGCCGTACTCCGCCAGGTAGACCCCGGCCATGATGCCCACGGGCGTGCCGATCAAGGTGGCCAGCCCGACCATCATGAGCGAACCCATGATGGCGTTGGCCAGACCACCAGCCTCTTGAGGTGGAGGCGTCATCTGCGTGAACGTGGCCAGTGTCAGGCCATCCACACCCAGGCGCACCGTCTCGACCAGAATCCAGACCAGCCACACCAGGCCAAAGGCCATGGCAGCCAGCGACAGAGTCAAGGCGATGAAATTGGTGCGTTTGCGGCTGGCATGCCGACGGGCACGCAGGGCTTGCAATTCGGCGCTCATGCTCGCGCTCCTTCAGACTTCTTGAGGCGTGCCAACAGAACCTTCGAGAAGGCCAGCACGACAAAGGTGATGAAGAACAGGATCAGGCCCAGATAGATCAGCGAGGCCTGATGCAGGCCCTCGCCTGCTTCGGCAAACTCGTTGGCCAAGGCCGAGGTGATGCTGTTGGCAGCTTCAAATACGGACAGGGAGTTCAACTGGTTCATGTTGCCGATCACGAAGGTCACGGCCATGGTTTCACCCAGCGCGCGCCCCAAGCCCAGCATCACACCACCGACCACACCGGTCTTGGTGTAAGGCAGCACGACCTTCCAGACCACCTCCCAGGTGGTGGAGCCAAGCCCATAGGCAGACTCTTTCAGCAAAGGCGGCGTCACCTCAAACACATCGCGCATGACGGATGCGATGAAAGGAATGATCATGATGGCCAGGATGATGCCGGCCGACAGGATGCCGATGCCAACAGGTGCACCACTGAACAAGGCGCCCAGATAAGGCACGCCTTGCGTGGCGCTCTGCAGCGGCTGTTGAACATAAGTGGCCAGCAAAGGACCGAACACCAGCAAGCCCCACATGCCATACACGATGGAGGGCACAGCCGCCAGCAATTCAACTGCGATCCCGAGCGGGCGCTTCAA
>NZ_SCTN01000446.1 GCF_004297345.1 Aquabacterium sp.
ATTTAAGGAACAATGCTTTGACTGATGTAGTAGAGGTCGATTGTCGACCGGAATGCCCATGACCGTATCACCGACGCCCAATACCCTGCTGACACCGCCAGACTTGCATCCAGAAATGGAGCTGGTCATGCGCGTCATGCCCCTGCCTGCCGACGCCAACGGCAATGGCGACATCTTTGGTGGCTGGATCATGTCCCAGGTGGACTTGGCAGGCTGCGTGCTGCCCGGACGCATCTCGCGCGGCCGGATTGCCACCGTGGCCGTCAACGAATTCATTTTCCGCAATGCGATGTCAGTGGGTGACCTGCTGACGCTGTATGCACGTGTCACGCGCATCGGCAACACGTCCATCACCGTGCACGTTGAGGCCTGGGCCGAACGCCGCCCCGCCGACCCCATTCTGGTCAAGGTCACCGAAGCCAACCTGACCTATGTGGCGATCGACCAGAACGGCAAGCCTCGTCCTGTGCGCCCAGCCTGACGGCGTGTCAAACTACGCACCTCTAACGCCGTACGGAATTGAAGCCATGCCCTCTCGCCAGCAAGCACGCCCCACCGCCCTCGGCCAAGTACGTGTCGTCAGCCGCCAAGCCCAGAGGCAGCAAATGGTGATGCGCGTGGTGAGCGCCCTGGTCGGCCTCACCATCGTGGCGGGCGGCCTGTTCACCGCGCTGAACGCCCATGCCGGCACCAGTTCAACAGCGACCAATACCTCATCGGCAGCCTCCACCGCTTCGCAAGGCACCGTGCAGGCCGTTCAGGCTGTTGAGGTCAAAGGCAAGGGCAGCGGCGTGGGCGTCGTCACCGGCGCCGTGCTGGGTGGCCTGGTGGGCAACCGCATGGGCAAAGGCACGGGTAACACGCTGATGACCGTGGGCGGCGCCGTCGCCGGTGGCTATGCCGGCAACGAGGTCGAGAAGAACGTCAAGAAGCACACGCTCTACAAAACCACCGTCAAGCTCGATGATGGCAGCGTGCATGACTACACCATCAGCCAGCAGTTTGCCGTAGGCGCACGCGTCAAGGTCTCGGGCAAGAAACTCACACTGGCCAACTGAGCTGCTGAACGCGGGTCGGTTGACTCGCCTCAAGCCCTGCTGGCGAGCGGGGCGGCGCATTCGTGCGAGGATCGCGACATGGATGCATTGACCCCTACTTCGCTGGACCAGACCCCCGCCACCCTTCACAAGCAAGGCTGGGCTCTGATCAGCGCCGACACACTGCTGGAAGCGCTGCACGTTGATCAGGCCACGGCCGACACCCTGCACGCCAGTTGGCATGACCTCCCGCCCGATCAACATTTGCGCGACGGCGGGCACTATCGCTTCCGGCGCCATAGCTGCTTCCAACTGAACACGGCCACGGGCGAGTTGACCCAGACGCCGCATCGCGCGCACTGGCAACCGGTCACCTACAACGCCTTGCACGGTGGCTTCGAACGCATGTTCCAGCCCATCGAGCCGGCCATTTGTGCTCACCCCATGTGGCGGGCGCTGCTGGGCCAACTTGGTGAGGTGCTGAACCAGACCAAGCCCGTGCCAGCCTGGTTCATCGAAGCGCACCAGTTCCGCGTGGACACCACGGGCGGCATCGGCCGCCCCACCCCCGAAGGCGCCCACCGCGATGGCGTGGACTTCGTGGCCGTGCTGATGTTGGCGCGCCATCAGGTCAAGGGCGGTGAAACACGCATATTCGAAGCCGAAGGCCCGCATGGCGTGCGCTTCACGCTGACGCAGCCCTGGAGCACCCTGCTGCTGGACGACGAGCGCGTGATCCATGAGTCCACGCCGATCCAGCCCGTGGGCGAGCATGGCTGGCGCGATACGCTGGTGCTGACCTTCAGGCAGCAGGCGTTTCAGGATCCGACCTGATCACGCCGTTCCGTATTTGGTCTCCATGCGGATGCCGATGTCTTGAAGCAAAGGCGTCGGCAACACACCGCCGGCACAAATGATCACACCGTCATTTCGCAAGGTCTGCTCGCCATCCTGGGTGCTCAGCACCACCTGATCGTCTTCAATACGCAGCACTTGAGACTGCAGCCACACCAGGATGCGCCCCTCATCCTGCAGCTGCTTGAGCTGCTGCCGGTTCTTGTCTTTCACGCGTGAAAACGCCTGACTGCGGTAGGACAAGGTCACCTGCGTGCCAGGCTGGCGCGCCAGATCAATGGCGGCCTCCAAGGCACTGTCGCCCCCCCCCACCACCAGCATGCGCTGGCCACGATACTGCTCGGCGTCGATCAGGCGGTACACCACCTTGCTGCGCTCCTCACCGGGCACATCCAGCTTGCGAGGCGAACCGCGCCGCCCCAGAGCCAGCAACACCGCTTTGGCATGGTGCGCGCCCTTGCTGCTGCGCACGATGAAGCTGCCATCGGCTTGCGGATCGATCCCTTCCAGGCGCTCACCGAACTGGAAGCGCAAGCCCGTCTTGCCAACCACCTCATGCCAGAAGCTCAACAGCGACTCCTTGGCAACCTCTGTGCCCAGGCTCATGCTGCCGACCATGTCCAGCTTGGCCGGCGCCGTCATCACCACCTTCTTGCGCGGGTAGTGGTAGACCGTCCCGCCCAGCGAATCCTCCTGCTCCAGGATGCGATAGCGCAACTGGTGCTGCAAGGCGCTCAAGCCCGCAGAGATACCCGCCGGACCAGATCCCACGATCACCACATCGAGAGGCGCGTTCGAGCGGCTTTCCGCCACGCGCTGACGCACCGCGTTCATGGCTTGACGACCCTGCTCCGTGGTCTTGCGGATCAACCCCATGCCGCCCAACTCACCGGCGATGAAGATGCCGCGCACATTGGTCTCGAATTCCTTGCTCAACACGGGGATCTCGACACCACGCTCCGAGGTGCCAAAAACCAGGGACAGCGCCTGACTTGGGCAGGCCGAGACACACGCCCCGTGCCCGATGCAGGCCGATGCATTCACCAGTGTGGCCTTGCCATCCACGATACCCAGCGCTTCTTCAGGGCAGGCTTTCACACAGGCACCAGAGCCAAAACAACGGTTCGGATCCACCACCGGGTGCAACGATGCAGGCAGGTTCAAGCCGGCCTGGCTGGCCTCGGCCAGCGCAGCCGCATCAGCGTGGCGACGACGTTGCCGCAGCAACAGATGCACACCCACGGCCACGGCCGCAACACCACCATACACAGTCAGATAAGCAGGGATCAACATAAACAGGCAGACAGGCAACAACACGCGAAGCAGACTCGATCCGGATGATGGCTTCAAGCGGATTTCGTGTAAGCGATGTTAAACGTGTGCAACTTGCACATTTTCAACAATACACTCTCGATAGAATTTTTTGCACCGCCCGAATGGGCCGTCAAGCAACGAGATCGGGCCCTATGAGCGCCACCACATCGCCCCTCCATCCTGGCGCCAAGCCATCGCAATCCAGCGCGAATGGCGCCCCCGCCCGCCTGGCCTCTGTCCGCCTGCGAACAGACCTGCTCATCTACCTGGCCATCACGGCGCTGACGCTGTCTGCCTGGTGGATCTCCACCCAAGGCTGGTTCACGTCCTGGTCGCCAACAGGCTACTGGCTGGGCGTAGCGGGCGGCGTGTCGATGCTGCTGCTGTTCACCTACCCCTTGCGCAAGCGCTGGCGCGTCACCTACAACTGGGGTGCATCGAAGTACTGGTTTGTCGCCCACATGGTGCTGGGCATTCTGGGGCCCTGGCTGATCCTGTTGCACTCCACCTTCCGCATCGGCTCCACGAACGCCGCAGTGGCGCTGTTTTCCATGATCATCGTGGCACTCAGTGGCGTGATCGGGCGCTTTCTGTACGTGCGACTGCATGCTGATCTGCGCGGAGAAAAGGCCACGTTGGCCAGCCTGCGTGGCGCCATGGGCCAGGAACAACAAGCCGCAGACACCCAATTCCACAGCATGCCCGGCGTACTCCAGGCCATGCAGGCCTTCGAGCGGCAAACCCTGGCAGACGGCGCCAACCATGGCGCCCGGCACCTGTGGCGCTTGTTCGTACTGCCCATCCAGCGCCAACGCGTCACCCAGCAATGCAAGGCTGAGGTCAAAAAGCTGATCAAGCAGGCCGTCGACGACAAAAAGTGGAGCAAGCCCCAAGCGCTCAAACGCTACCGCACGTGCTGCGAGCAGATTGACAGCTACGCCACGTCCGTCCAGCGTGCGGCCCAGTTTCAGACTTTCGAACGGCTGTTTTCCCTGTGGCACGTGGCCCATGTGCCCTTCGTGTGGGTCATGGTGCTGTGCGCCATCTTCCACGTTGTGGCCGTGCATGCCTATTAAGGCACCCTATCAGATCAGGTTTCACGGATGCCTCGGAACGCTCGGCTTTGGCTCTATCTCAGCTTGCTGCTGCTCAGCCTGATCCTGCCTGATCTGGGCAAGCCTGCTCATGCGCAATCGCTCGAATCGGTGCTGGCGCCAGGCGAGGTCATCACCGGCCATGCCAAGGTCGAGCACGAATGCGCCAACTGCCATGTGCGCTTCAACCCCAAGGGGCAGGATGCCCAGTGCGTGGTCTGCCACAAGGAAGTCGGCCAGGACATGAAGGCCCGCACGGGCATCCACGGCCGCCAGAAGCCCGACGCCACCTGCCGCAGTTGCCACACGGATCACAAGGGGCGCCAGGCCAGGATTGTGGTTCTGGATACCAAACGCTTCGATCACAAACAGACCGACTACCTGCTCAAGGCCAAGCACCTGGATGTGGCCTGCGACAAGTGCCACACCAGCGGCAAGAAGTACTGGCAGGCCGCCAGCGAATGCCTGAGCTGCCACAAGAAGGATGACGCTCACAAGGGCGGCATTGGCGGCAAATGCTCGGATTGCCACAGCGAAGTGGGTTGGAAAACCACCGACTTCGACCACGGCAAGAAGACCCATTTCATGCTGGAAGACAAGCACGCCACCAAGGCAAAGTGCGACGACTGCCATGCCAACGGCCGCTTCAAGGACACCCCCAAGACCTGCATCGGCTGCCACAAGAAGGATGACGAGCACAAAGGCCAGTTCGGTGGCAAATGCGAAACCTGCCATGGTGCCAAGTCGTGGAAGGCCATCGATTTCAACCACGACGCAGACACCTCTTACGCCTTGCGTGGCAAGCACCGCAAGACCGCCTGCATCGACTGCCACACCGGCCCTTTGTACAAACAAAAGCTGCCCGAGCAATGCTGGGATTGCCACAAGAAGGACGACAAGCACAAGGAGACCTTGGGCAAGGATTGCGCCTCCTGCCACAGCGAGAGTGGCTGGAAGGACCCGCCACGCTTTGACCATGAGAAAACCCGCTTCCCGCTGCTGGGCAAGCACGGCAAGGTCGAATGCAAGGACTGCCACAAGAGCGCCATGTACAAGGAAGCGCCCATGGACTGCTTCTCGTGCCACAAGAAGGATGACAAGCACGAGGGCACGCTGGGCAAGACCTGTGTGGACTGCCACTCCGAGCGCGATTGGCGCGCCACGGCGGGCCGCTTCGACCATGACAAGACCCGCTTTGCCCTGCGCAACGCCCACGCGCGCAACCAGATCAAATGCAGCGATTGCCACAAAGGCGGCCTGAAAGCTTTCCGCAACACGGAGATGAACTGCTTTGCCTGCCACAAGAAGGATGACAAGCACGAAGGCACCCAAGGCAAGCAGTGCGAGCAATGCCATGGCGACAAGGACTGGAAAGCGACCGTGTTCGACCACGGCAAGACACGCTTCCCGTTAACCGGCAGCCACGGACGGGTCGAATGCAAAGACTGCCATGTAACAAAGCGCTTCAAGGAAGCGCAGCGCGAATGCATCGCCTGCCACCGTAAGGACGACCAGCACAAGGGCCGTTTTGGTACCCGTTGCGAGAGTTGCCACAACACCCGCCATTGGAAATCCTGGGACTTCAAACACGACCGGCAGACGAACTACCCGCTTACCGGCGCCCACAGCACCGTGAAGTGCGAAGCCTGTCACACGCAGGCGGCGCCAGCCGGCAAGGCCGTGGCCGAGACGGGTCAACGCTGCATTGACTGCCACCAGAAGGACGACACCCATGACGGGCAGTTCGGCGTGCGATGCGAGCAGTGCCATTCAACAAAGGGCTGGAAACATCTTGATAAACACTCGTTTTTGAATGGGCATGGATCTCGTACACTAACTGTGCAGTTTTCACATTTAGAAGTTAGCAGTAGAAGTTGGCCGTACCCGCTATCTATCCATGACACCCACCCCGCACGCTCACACCTGGCATCGCGCAGCAGCACTCTTGCTGCTGTTGCTCTTGTGCGTGATGCTGGGCGTGGTGCCAGGGCGGGCTGAAGCGCAAAGCGCAGCCAACAGCAAGTTCGATCATTTCAAGACAGGCTTCCCTTTGAGCGGGGCCCATGTCACGCAACGCTGCGAAAGCTGCCATACCAACGGGGTCTTCAAAGGCACGCCCAAGGACTGCCAGACCTGCCACACACAGGGCGCGCGTCAGGCCAAATCCAATGTGGTGATGCCGCCCACGCACATCCCGACCAACTCTTCAACGCAAGGTTGCGACAGCTGCCACGGCACGCAATCCTTCAGTAACCCGAGGTTCAGTCACACCACGGGCATCCCGCCAGGCACAGCCTGCCAGACCTGTCACGACGGCATCCGCTCGCAAGGCAAACCAGGCAACCACATCGCCACAAGGGCGAGCTGCGACACCTGCCACACCACCCGCAATTGGAATGGGGCCAAGCCGGATCACAGTGGATTCAACGCGAGCACCAACTGCGCGTCATGCCATAACGGCTCGGCCGCAAGCGGCAAGGGGGCCAGCCATATCCCCGTGAGTGCCAACTGTGTCAGTTGCCACAGCGTCAACGGCTGGAAACCCACCAGCTGGAATCACACGCAGGTGATGGTGTCTGGTACCTGCTCGACCTGCCACTCCGGCTCGTTCCCGCCTGCGGATGGCAAGCCAGGCAACCACATTCCCTATCAATCGCTGGCTGGCGCGACCATCACCAACTGCGACAGTTGCCACAAAGGCGGTTTCAGCAGTTGGAATCCCGGGCGCTTCCATGCCAACGTCAACGTCGTCGGGCAGTGTGCGTCCTGCCACCTCACCTCAGCTTTCGGCCTGACCAGCAAGCCAAACAGCCCCGTTCACAGCGGCGTAACGGGCAATTGCGAGTCCTGCCACAACACCAGCGGCTGGGCCGGCGCCAAGGTGGACCACAACCAGTTCAATGCGACAACGCAATGCAGCAACTGCCACAACGGCAGCGCGGCCACCGGCAAGCCCAGCACGCACATTCCCGTGAGCGCCAACTGCTACAGCTGCCACAGCACCACGGGTTGGACACCGACCAAGTGGAACCACGCGCAGGTGACGGTAGCCAGCGCCTGCTCGACCTGTCACTCGGGCGCTTTCCCGCCTGCCGACGGGCGCCCCTCCAATCACATCCCGTACCAGTCTCTGGCAGGTGCAGCCATCACCAACTGCGACACCTGCCACAAGAACGGCTACAGCAGCTGGAACCCTGGGCGATTCCATGCCAACGTCAGCATCGTCGGGCAATGCGCCTCATGCCACCTGACCTCGGCCTATGGTCTGACCAGCAAGCCCAACACAGCCACGCACAGTACCGTGACGGGCGGTTGCGAGTCTTGCCACAACACCAGTGGATGGGCTGGTGCCAAGGTCGACCACAGCCTGTTCAATGCGTCGACCCAATGTGCTACGTGCCACAACGGCAGCACGGCCACAGGCAAGCCGGGCACGCACATCCCTGTGACGGCAAATTGCTACAGCTGCCACAGCACCACGGGCTGGACACCGACCAAGTGGAACCACACCCAGGTGAGCGTGAGCAACGCCTGCTCGACCTGCCACTCCGGCGCCTTCCCGCCTGCCGACGGCCGGCCATCGAACCACATCCCCTATCAATCGCTGGCGGGTGCAGCCATTACCAACTGCGACACCTGCCACAAGGGCGGCTACAGCAGCTGGAACCCAGGCCGCTTCCATGCCAACGTCAGCATCGTTGGCCAATGTGCCTCGTGCCACCTGACCTCAGCCTATGGCCTGACCAGCAAGCCCAATACGGCCACGCACAGCACCGTGACGGGCGGTTGCGAGTCGTGTCACAACGCCAGTGGGTGGAGCAACGCCAAGGTGCCCCACAACCTATTCAATGCCACCACGCAGTGCGCCAGCTGCCACAACGGCAGTTCAGCCACGGGCAAGCCCGGCAGCCACATCCCCGTAACGGCCAACTGCTACAGCTGTCACAACGTCACGGGCTGGACACCGACGAAGTGGAACCATACCCAGGTCACCGTGACCAACACCTGCTCAACCTGCCACTCAGGTGCATTCCCGCCTGCTGATGGCCGGCCATCCAATCACATCCCCTATCAATCGCTGGCAGGCACGGCCATCACCAACTGCGACAGCTGTCACAAGAGCGGCTACAGCAGCTGGAACCCTGGGCGCTTCCACGCCAATGTCAGTGTCGTCGGCCAATGCTCGACCTGTCACCTGAGCGCGGCCTATGGCCTCACCAGCAAGCCCAACAATCCCGTGCACACGGGCGTCAGCAGCGGCTGCGAGTCCTGCCACAAGTCCACGGCTTCGTGGAGCAACGTGGTCTACACCCATGCCCCGACCAATGCGGTGGGCACGGGCACCTGCGACAACTGCCACAACAACAGCACAGCAACGGGCAAGCCTGGCAACCACATCCCTATCCAGGTCGGGACAGTGAAGTGCGACACCTGCCACAAGTCCCAACAGGCCTGGGCCACCGCCGTGACCACCAATCACACGGCCATGAGCACACAGGCTTGCAAGACCTGCCACACACAAGCATATGCAGGCTGGGGCGCCACCGCCAAGCCCAACAACCACATCCCTGAGGTACAGCTGCTCAACGGCGTCAACATGGACTGCAAGGCCTGCCACACCAGCACCAACTCAGGTGGTTTCGGCACATCGGTGATGAACCACAACAACAGCATGGGCGGCGGCTCGGGCTGGTGTTATGCCTGCCACAACGCAGGCACAGCGTACCTGGGCAGCATGGACCGCAAATCGCTGACCCATCAGCAAAGAACCGGCGTCACGGATTGCTCTCAATCTGGTTGCCATCGGCCTCTGGGCACCAAAGGCAGCACCTACCGCAACTGGGACTGACGCCCCCATCCCACATGACCATGAAGCATCCTCTCTGCGCCAGATGGCTGGCCACCGCGCTGGCGCTGTCCGCCTCGTCGCTCCTTCACGCTGAAATGCTGGACGAAGTTGACGTGCGCCGCGAAGGCAATAACGCGATCGTGCAGATACGCTTGAGCTCCCCTGCGAGCCTTTTGCGCACCACTGCATCGCGGACCCGAGACCTGACCCAGGCCTACTACCAACTACGGCTGACCGATACCGACCCGGGCTTCGTGGCGGGAGAACGCCGCATCGTCAGGGTGGACGGCCTGCCGGTCATGACCATCTCGGATGAGCCCGTTCGCACGGACAAGCTGGATGACAGCAGCCGTCGTCTGGTGATTTCGTTCAGCCAGGCCAGCAACTTCAAGGTGCGAGCAGGCAAGGGAGACAGAAGCATCGAAGTGGTCCTCGAAGGCCTGGGCCAGGTGGTCAAACAGGCCTCGGTCAAGACGCAGGAAGAGCGCACACCAGCTCAACGCTATGTGATCGCCCTGGCCCGCTCACTCGACCCCAAACTGGAAATCGAAGCGCCCATTCCACAATCACTGCAGAACTACCAGGTGTTCACGGCTCGCCGTGTGGTGGACGGCAAGCAGGTCCACGAGATGGACCTGGGTTACTTCAGCACCCTGGCCGAAGCCGAAACCGCGATGAAGCAGCTCTCGCGCTTTCCTGGCGCCGTGATCGTGAAGCTGGGGGAGGCCAATACCAGCAAGCCAGTTGGTGACGTCGCGCCCTCAGGGGCAGTTGCCACGCCAGCAAACTCCGTGGATCAGCAAGCCCGCGACTTGCTGGATCAGTCACGTCAGGCCTATGAACAACAGAAGCCGGAAGAGGCGGTCAAGCTGCTCAATCAATTGCTCGATCTGCCCGCAACCGCCGCCACGCCGGATGCGCAAGAGCTGCTTGGCATGGTGCGCCTGTCTCAGGGCGAACAAGCCAAGGCGCAGGCGGAGTTCGAGTCCTACCTCAAGCAATACCCCAGCGGCCCGGGCGCCGAGCGTGTCAAAGGCCTGTTGGCCGGCATGCAGCCCACCGACCTGAAGCTGGCGCCCACCATCGAGTCCATCAAGGCGCCAGAGGGCGCGATCACGACCACGGGATCGATCTCGCAGTATTACTACGGCGGCAAGTCCACCACGGCTACACAGGCCGTGCGGGACACGGACGGCACGCTGCTGTCAGCTGACGAGATCAACAACCGCAGCAAGGCGCCCATCAGTACAACGGACCAGCGCCTGCTGTCCAACAACGTTGACACCACCTGGCGCTCCCGCGATGCTGACCGCGACATCAAGCTGGTGTTCCGCGACCAGTTTGACTACAACATGCTCAGCGATGCCCAACTCAAGGGCAAGACTCGCTACCGCAACCGCTTGAATGCCGCCTACTTTGATTACCAAGGCCTCAAGAACGGCTTGCGCACCAGGCTGGGCCGTCAATCCGCCATGTGGGGCGGCGAAGGCCGCTATGACGGTGCCTCAGGCAGCTACGCCTTCCGGCCTAAATGGAAGGTCTCCGCCGCAGCCGGTCAGCCCACCGACAAGCTGGGTGAGTCCAAACGCGAGTTCTTCGGCACGTCGCTGGATGCAGATGCCCTCACACCGAATCTGGGCGGATCCCTGTTCGTCTTGCAACGCAATATCGACGGAGAAGTGGACCGCCGCGCAGCAGGCGCTGACCTGCGCTACTTCACGCAAAGCTCATCGCTGATGGCGTCCACCGATTACGACGTCATTTTCAAGAAGCTCAATGTCGTGAGCCTGCAAGGCATGTACATGGCCGAGGACAACACGACCGTGAACGCCCTGTACGAACGACGCAGCCTGGCACCCGCATCCTTGAGCCAGACCTTGTTCTTTCAGTATCAGGAATTCACGGATGCCGGCATCATTCCCCAAACGATCACCGACCTGAAGAACCGGGGCTATTCGATCGATCAATTGCGCGAACTGGTGCGAGCCAACACCTCATACTGGACTCACTCGATGTTGTCCGTCACCACGCCCGTTTCGCCGCAATGGCAGACAGGCGCCACGATGGACTTCAACCGCACCGGCGCCATCGCCCCCAATCCGGTCTTGCTGCAAGGACAAACGGCCAGCGGCCTGTCCAAGACGCTGAGCCTGCTGGCCATCGGCTCCAACCTGTATTCAGCCCGCGATACGAACGTGTTCACCGCTTCGCTGATGAGGGGCAAGCAGATCAAGACCTACATGCTCAACTACAACAACATGACGCCGCTGTCAGATAGCTGGCAGCTTGAGCCCGGACTGCGTTGGCAGCGCAACATTTCCCAGGACATCGCAACAGGACTTGATATCACCACGGTAGCATGGGGCCCCGGATTGAAGGCATCATTCAAGCCTCGGCCCACCGTCACGCTGGAATCCAATCTGAACGTGGATTACACGCGCACGGAAGGCGTCACCAGCAACGACAAGAGCACCCGCTATACCTACTTCCTTGGCTACCGCTACGACTACTGATCACGCCCCGGTGCACCTGCACGCCCAGGATCTGGCCTGCAGGCGTGGCGGGCGGCTGCTCTTTGCACATCTTCACATGGCCGTGGCCCCTGGGCAGGCCGTGTGGGTACGCGGGCCCAACGGGCAAGGCAAGACCAGCCTGTTGCGCTTGCTGGCGGGCTTGTCGCAAGCTGCCGAAGGTCGGATCGAGCGCCCGGCACCGTTGGCCTACATCGGCCATCAACACGGCCTGAAGGACGACCTCAACGCCCAGGAGGCTTTGAGCTTTCTGCTGCGCCTGCATGATCTGCCCTTTGATGATCAGCGCTGTATGGCGGCACTGACGCAAATGGGTGTGGGCAAGCAAAGGCTGTCACCAGTTCGTTCGCTGTCGCAAGGACAAAAGCGCCGCGTCGCACTGGCCCGCTTGTGCCTGTCTGCTGACCGCCCACTGTGGATCCTGGATGAGCCCTTCGATGCATTGGATGACCAGGGCATCAGCACGCTCAACAGCTTGATCCAAGCTCATCGCCAGGCAGGTGGATCCTTGATCCTGACCAGCCACCAGGCGCTGTCTTTGCCTGATGTCATCGAGCTGGATCTCAGCCTCGTGGGCCGGAGCTGATCACCATGTTGCCCTTGATCTTGCGCGACTGGAAGCTGGCGATGCGCCGCCGTGTGGAGGCCTTGCTGCCACTCGTGTTCTTCATCGTGGCCGCCAGCCTGTTTCCGCTGGGCGTGGGCCCCGAGCCGCAAACACTGCGCACGATCGCACCGGGCGTGGTGTGGGTGTGCGCGCTGCTGGCCTCCTTGATGTCGCTGGGCAGCCTGTACGGCTCGGACTACGCTGACGGCAGCCTGGAGCAGATGCTGTTGTCAGGCCAATCACTACCGGGTCTGACGCTGGCCAAGGCCGCCGCCCACTGGAGCATCAATGGCCTGCCGCTGGTACTGGCTTCGCCCATACTGGGGCTCTTGTTCGACCTGCCGGGTGGACAATTGGCCACCCTGGTGTTCAGCCTGCTGCTAGGCACGCCGGTGCTCAGCCTGCTCGGCGGGGTCGGCGCGGCCTTGACCCTCGGCCTGCGCAGCGGCGGCATGCTGATCGTGTTGCTGGTTTTGCCTCTGGCCGTGCCCGTGCTGATTTTCGGTGCGGGGGCCGTGGTGGCGGTGTCTGCAGGGCTATCGCCGGAAGGCCATTTGTCGCTGCTGGGCGCCTTGTTGCTGCTGACCTTGCTGGGCGCACCATGGGCCACGGCCGCTGCGCTGAAGATTGCATTGGATTGATGGATGTCTACGCTGAACTGGACCACCTTTGCTGCGCCCTCGAAGTTCGAGCGCCTAGCCGCGGCCCTGATGCCCTGGTTGTGGGCCGCCTGCCTGCTGATGGGCCTGGCCGGCCTGTACATGGGTTTCATCGTGGCTCCGACGGATTTCCAGCAAGGTCAGTCTTACCGCATCATCTTCATTCACGTGCCGGCGGCCTGGATGTCCATGGTGCTGTACATGGCCATGGCCTTGTGGGCGGCCATCGGCTGGGCGTTCAGGATCCGGCTTGCCTCGATGCTGGCTCGGGCAATAGCCCCCACGGGCGCCCTGTTCACCTTCATTGCCTTGTGGACGGGCGCCTTCTGGGGCAAGCCCACCTGGGGGGCCTGGTGGGTCTGGGATGCTCGACTCACATCCGAGCTGATCCTGCTTTTTCTTTATCTGGGCTACATGGCTTTGGTCGAAGCCATCGACGACCCACGTCGCGCCGATGCGGCTGGCGCACTGATCGCCCTGGTCGGCGCCATCAACGTGCCCATCATCTATTTCTCGGTACGCTGGTGGAACACCTTGCACCAAGGCGCCTCCATCAGCATGACCGCCGCGCCTACCATGGCCTCGACCATGCTCACCGCCATGCTGCTCATGACCGTCGCCTTCTGGGCCTATGCTTTTGCGGTGGTCTTCACACGCACGCGGGCCATCGTGCTGGAGCGCGAAGGCGATGCCCTGTGGGTGCAAGCGCTGGTAAACGGTCATCACGGCGGTCAACGTACCCAAAGCGGCCATCAGGAGTGAATACACCATGTCGCAATGGCACAGCTTTTCTGATTTCATCACCATGGACGGCTACGGCCTGTACATCTGGGGCGCCTACGGCGTCACCTTGCTGTGCATGCTGATCGAGCCGCTGATGGCCGCACATCGCCGCCGCCAGGCCTGGCGCCACGCTCAACTGGCCGGCCACGACGAACAAGAGGCATCCTGATATGACACCCCGTAAAAAGCGCCTGATGCTCATCCTGGGTGGCCTGGCCATTCTGGGCATTGCCGCAGCCCTGGTTCTCAACGCCTTCCAGAAGAACCTGGTCTTCTTCTTCACCCCTTCGCAGATCATCGCCAAGGAAGCGCCGCTGGACCGCACATTTCGCCTCGGTGGGCTGGTTGAAAAAGGCTCGGTGATGCGTGACGGCGTGATGGTCAACTTCGTGGTGACCGACACCTTCCGCAAGGTGCCCGTGCGCTACCAAGGCATCCTGCCTGATCTCTTCAAGGAGGGCAAAGGCGTGGTGGCCCAGGGCAAGCTGGGCGCTGATGGCGTATTCATGGCGCAAGAGGTGCTGGCCAAGCACGATGAGAACTACATGCCACCCGAAGCCGCCGAAGCCCTCAAGCGTGCGGCAGATGCCAATGCCCGCATCGAAGCCGGCCAACACAAGGAGATCAAATGATTCCCGAACTGGGCCAGATCGCGCTGGTACTGGCGCTGGCCGTGTCCATGCTGCTGTCAGCCATGCCCTTGTGGGGCGCCTACAAAAATGACGCCAAGCTGATGGGATTGGCCCGGCCACTGGCACGTGTGCTCTTCGTGTTGATCGGTGCGGCGTTCATCGCCTTGATGTCGTCCTTCATTCGCAACGACTTCTCGGTGCTGTATGTGGCATCCAACTCCAACAGTGCCCTGCCCCTGCCCTACCGCATCGCCGGCGTTTGGGGTGGTCATGAAGGCTCACTGCTGCTGTGGGTGATGATGCTGGCCTTCTGGATGCTGGCCGTGGCGCAATTCAGCCAGCACCTGCCGCAAGCCGTGCTGGCCCGCATCCTGGCCGTGATGGGCATGATCAGCTTCGGCTTCCTGCTGTTCATGCTGGCCACCTCCAACCCCTTCGAGCGCCTGCTGCCCATGGCGCTGGACGGCAGGGACCTGAATCCGCTGCTGCAGGATCCTGGCATGGTGGCGCACCCGCCCATGCTGTACATGGGTTATGTCGGCTTCTCGGTGGCCTTTGCGTTCTCGATTGCCGCGCTGCTCGGCGGCCAGCTCGATGCCAACTGGGCGCGCTGGACACGCCCATGGACCATTGCCGCCTGGATCTGCCTGACGATCGGCATCATGCTGGGCAGCGTGTGGGCGTATTACGAACTGGGCTGGGGCGGCTGGTGGTTCTGGGATCCGGTCGAGAACGCCTCCTTCATGCCCTGGCTGGCCGGCACCGCCTTGATGCACTCGCTGGCCGTGACAGAAAAACGCGGCAGCTTCAAGAACTGGACGGTGCTGCTGGCCATCACGGCCTTCTCGCTGTCGCTGCTGGGCACCTTCCTGGTCCGCTCAGGCGTGCTGTCATCCGTCCACGCTTTTGCCACAGATCCGCGTCGGGGCCTGTTCATCCTGGCCTTCCTGGTGCTGGTGATCGGCTCATCGCTCACCTTGTACGCCTGGCGCGCGCCCACCGTGGGCCTGGGCCAGCGCTTCGGCCTGGTGTCCAAGGAATCCATGCTGCTGGCCAACAATGTGCTGCTGATCGTGGCCACAGGCTCAGTGCTGCTGGGCACGCTCTACCCGCTGTTTCTCGATGCCATGGGCATGGGCAAGATATCGGTGGGCCCGCCCTACTTCGACACGGTCTTCGTCCCCTTGATGACGCCGCTGGTCTTCCTGATGGGCATAGGTCCGCTCGCACGCTGGAAGCAGGCCGAGCTGCCTGATCTGACCGTGCGACTGCGCTGGGCACTGGCCGTGTCCATCGTGGCGGCGCTGGCCACACAATGGTTGGCCGGCAAGATCACCCTGGGCACGTCCATCGGTTTGTGGATGGCCTTCTGGATCGTGGGATCCATCATTGTCGATCTGCATGAAAAGGGTTGGCGCAAGATCCCCCTGGCCATGGCCGGCATGATCGTGGCCCACCTGGGCGTGGCCGCCTTTGCGTTTGGCGTCAGCATGGTCAAGACCTACGAGACCGAACGCGATGTGAAGATGAAGCTGCATGACACCACCGAGGTGGGCGGCTATGTCTTCCAGCTGGAGGATGTGCGTGAGGTGCAAGGCCCGAACTTCGTGGCAGCCCGAGGCGAGATGCGCATCACACGTGATGGCAAACCGGTGACCACGCTCTACCCCGAGAAACGCGTGTACCGCGTGCAAAGCAACCCCATGACCGAAGCGGCCATCGACGCCGGCATCACGCGGGATCTGTATGTGTCGATGGGTGAGCAACTGGAGACGGGTGAGTGGATCATCCGCGTCTATCACAAGCCCTTTGTGGACTGGATCTGGGGCGGCTGCCTGATCATGGCCATTGGCGGCGTGATGGCCGCAAGCGACCGACGCTACCGTGCCCGCAAGCCCGTTGACCAAACCATGCCAGCCGTGAAAGGCGTCGCAGCATGAAACGCTTCCTCCTGCCTCTGGGCATCTTCCTGGCGCTGGCCGTGTTCCTCGGCCTGGGCCTCAAGCATGACCCGCGTGAAGTGCCCTCGCCCCTGATCGGCAAGCCCGCACCCGCCTTCAATCTGCCAGCCCTGAGTGACGCCAACCGCAGCCTGCGCAAGGAGGACATGCTGGGCAAGGTCTGGATGCTCAATGTGTGGGCATCGTGGTGTGGCGCCTGCAGGCAGGAACACCCTGTGCTGGTTGAATTTGCGCGCCGCAACGTCGTGCCCATCTACGGCTTGAACTACAAGGACGAGCGCCCGGATGGCCTGGCCTGGTTGCGTGAAGGCGGCA
>NZ_SCTN01000058.1 GCF_004297345.1 Aquabacterium sp.
AACGAATCGTGATCAGCCTGCGCAACCCCGATCTGCCTGCGGCCACGCCGTTGGCGCGCAAGGCGCTGTGGTTCACCCTGGACGAGTTGCGCTAGCCATCTACCAGTTGCCATCAGCTCAGCGAAGCACATGAAAAAGGGGCCCCGAGGAGCCCCTTCTTTCTTTCATCGCCGCTGCGTGAACGGCGATCAAGCCACCCACTTGCGCGCATTGCGGAACATGCGCAGCCAAGGGCTGGCATCGCTCTTGTCGCCGCTGGTCCAGCTCATCTGGATGTTGCGGAACACGCGCTCTGGGTGAGGCATCATGGCCGTGAAGCGGCCGTCGGCCGTGGTCACGCTGGTCAGGCCGCCGGGCGAGCCGTTCGGGTTGAACGGGTAGACCTCGGTGGCCGCGCCGGTGTTGTCCACAAAGCGCATGGCCTTGTGCACCTGAGCGGCATTGCCACGCTGCGAGAAGTCGGCAAAACCTTCACCGTGTGACACGGCGATCGGCATGCGGCTGCCAGCCATGCCTTCGAAGAAGATCGAGGGGCTTTCCAGCACTTCGACCAGGCTCAGGCGGGCTTCAAAGCGGGTGCTCTTGTTGTGCGTGAACTTGGGCCAATCCTGCGCGCCCGGGATGATGGGGCTCAGTGCAGCCAACATCTGACAGCCATTGCACACGCCCAGCGCGAAGGTGTCCGTGCGGCCAAAGAAGGCAGCGAACTGTTCAGCCAGGTGCGGGTTGAACATGATCGAGCGCGCCCAGCCTTCGCCGGCACCCAGGGTGTCGCCATAGCTGAAGCCGCCGCAGGCGATGAAGCCCTGGAACTGGTCCAGACGCGCACGGCCGGCTTGCAGATCGCTCATGTGCACGTCGAAGGTGTCAAAGCCACCTTGCGCCATGGCGTAAGACATTTCCACGTGCGAGTTCACGCCCTGCTCGCGCAGGATCGCCACCTTGGGGCGCGACTTGTTGATGAAGGGCGCGGCCACGTTGTCCAGCGGGTCGAAGCTCAGCGCCACGTGCATGCCGGGGTCATTGGGCAGGCCGATGGCGGCGTGCTCGCTGTCGGCGCAAGCGGGGTTGTCGCGCAGTTGCGCAATGCGCCAGCTCACGTCGTCCCAGGTCTTGTGCAATTGCTCCAGCGGGGCGCTGAACACAGGCTTGGCATCGCGCCAGACCTGCACGTCGTCCTTCGCATTGTCTGTCAGCACCGGCTTGCCGATCACGTGGCTGTGCTTGCTCAGACCATGCTCGCGCAGGGTCTGCATCACGGCATCACGGTCAACCGTGCGCACTTGCAGCACCACGCCCAGCTCTTCGTTGAACAAGGCCTTGAGCGTCAGCTCGTTGCGGCGCTCGCCCACCTGGCCAGCCCAGTTCTTCGAATCACCCGTATCGGCCAGGCTGTCGGTGATGCCGTCGCCTTCGGTGACCAGCATGTCCACATTGATGCTCACGCCCGTGTGGCCGGCAAAGGCCATTTCGCACACGGTGGCCCACAGACCGCCGTCACCACGGTCGTGATAGGCCAGCAGCTTGCCTTGGGCGCGCAGTGCGTTCACGGCCAGCACGGTGGCCTTGAGCATCTCGGGGTTGTCGCAATCGGGCACGTCGTTGCCGAACTGACCCAGCACCTGAGCCAGCATCGAACCGGCCATGCGCTTCTTGCCTTCACCCAGGTCGATCAGGATCAGGCTGGTGTCCAGGGGTTGGCCGTTTTCGCTGGTGATCAGCTGCGGCGTGAGCGTGCTGCGCACATCGGCGATCGAGGCAAAGGCCGTCACGATCAGGGAAACAGGCGCGGTCACCGACTTGGTCTCGCCCTTGTCGCTCCACTTGGTGCGCATGGACAGCGAATCCTTGCCCACGGGGATGGACACGCCCAGCGTCGGGCACAGCTCCATGCCCAAAGCCTTGACCGTGTCGTACAGGGCGGCGTCTTCACCGGCTTCGCCGCAAGCGGCCATCCAGTTGGCCGACAGCTTCACGCGGGGCAGCTCGATGGGCGCCGCCAGCAGGTTGGTGATGGCTTCGGCCACGGCCATGCGGCCGGATGCAGGGCCGTTGACCGAAGCCAGCGGTGTGCGCTCACCCATGGCCATGGCTTCGCCGGCAAAGCCCTTGAAGTCGGCCAAGGTCACGGCCACGTCGGCCACGGGCACTTGCCATGGGCCAACCATCTGGTCGCGCGAATTCAGGCCACCCACGGTGCGGTCGCCGATGGTGATCAGGAAGCGCTTGCTGGCCACGGTGGGGTGGCGGATCACGTCGAAGGCAACCTTGTCCAGTGCCACGCCGGTCAGGTTCACCTGGCCGCCGTCCCACACCACGCGCTTGACGTCGCGGTGCATCTTGGGCGGCTTGCCCAGCAGCACGTCCATGGGCATGTCCACGGGCTTGTCTGATTCGGGCTTGGTCGTGTCTTCCAGAATCAGCTCGCAGGCCTCGGTGGCCACGCCGATCACGCCGAAGGGGCAACGCTCGCGGTTGGCCATCTCGGTGAATATGGGCAGCGACTCGGGCGCGATGGCCAGCACATAGCGCTCCTGGCTCTCGTTGCACCAGATTTCCTTGGGCGCCATGCCGGTTTCTTCCAGCGGAACCTTG
>NZ_SCTN01000447.1 GCF_004297345.1 Aquabacterium sp.
GCCCGGGCGCAGGTGGCTCGACCTCGAGCACATCGATCGCGGCGCCGGCCAGTTGTTGCGCACGCAAGGCATGCGCCAAGGCCAGCGGGTCGACCAGCGCGCCACGCCCCGTGTTGATCAGGATGGCGTGCGGTTGCATCAAGGCCAGGCGGCGCGCGTCCATCATGCCGCGGGTCTCTGGAGACAAGGGCACATGCAGGCTCACAGCGTCGCATTCGGCCAGCAGATCGTCCAGGGGAAGTTCATCATCGGCCAAGGCTCGCCCCGGCCGTTGGGCATACAAGACCCGCATGCCCAAACCTTGGGCCAATTGCGCCGTGGCCTGACCGATGGCACCCCGACCGACAATGCCCAAGGTCGATCCGGCCATCGGCAGGATGCGAGGCCCGTGCCAGCAGAACTGCTCCGCCGCAGACCAGCGCCCGTCTATGGCTGCGCGGCTGTAGTCGATGAGGTGGCGCCGCAAGGCCAGCAGCGTGGCGATCACATGCTCCGCCACCGAATCGCTGCCATAACCGGGCACGTTGTGCACCGCGATGCCCAGCTCGCGCGCGGCATCCAGATCCACGTTGTCCATGCCGGCCGCCGCGATGCAGATGCAACGAAGCCGGGTTGTATGGCGCAACACATCGCGCGTCAAGCGCACCTTGTTGACGATGAGCACCTCGGCATCCGCGATGCGATCAAGCACCTCGTCGGGCTGGGTTGAGGCATGGCATCGGTAATCGATCCGCGCAGCCATGGCTGGCTCGAACGCCAGGCCGCAAGGCAAGGTGTCCGCATCCAGGAACACGACAACGCAGGCTGCCTGCGGGTTCTCGTTGCCAGGCATCGACGCACTCATTTGGCGTAGTCGTACAAGGGCTGCCCTTTGTCCACCACATGCACGGTGAACAGCTTGAGCGGCGTATCGCCCACCACTTTGAAGCCCGCATGTTTGACATCGCGCAGGTTCAGCAAGGTGGCGCCTGTGGCAAGGGTGGCCGGGTCTTTGCCCGGCGCCTGGATGGTGGCGCCTTGCAGCACATAGGCCACTTCCACCCCATGATGGGCATGGCGGTCAATGGCATCGCCCGCCTTGTACTCGGCCATGGAAGCGATCACCTCCATGCCGGGTGCACCGGACAGATCCGTTCGCTTCAGTTCCACACGCTGCGGCGAATCGGCGATCGTCTGGGCGACCAGGCCCGTAGCCAGGCCCATGCCAAAAATAGCCAGGGCAGCGAACCATGTCGAAGCGGAACGGATGTGCATGGTGTGGTCTTCCTGTTGCTTGATATCAGGAGCTTGACTGTACAAGAGCCGGCATCGGGAAAAATGCGATGATCGCCGCCTGTTCAAACCTGAGGGAGCACCCATGAAAGCCATCTGGAACGGCGTGACCGTTGCCGAAAGCGATGACATCGTCACCCTTGAAGGCAACCACTATTTCCCCGAAGCCTCGCTCAAGCGCGAGTACACCACCTTCAGCAACCACCGCACCAGCTGCGTGTGGAAAGGCCAGGCCCACTACATGAGCCTGCTGGCCAATGGCGACATGAAGCCTGATGCCGTGTGGTTCTACCCTGAGCCCACGGAAGGTGCTCAGGAGATCAAGGGCCGCGTGGCATTTGCAGCCGGCGTGGACATCGTTGACTGACACCCTCGCCACCTACAAAGTCAGGCCTCGTTGAACCTCGGGCACTTGGGTATGACCTGCGCTTGCACAAAGGCATTGAAGTCTTCCGAGAAGCTGTCCTTCTCGGTCGCCCAGAAGGTTCGGAAGTAGAGGTAGTTGGAGAACTGCTTGGTCATCGATTTGACGATCGATTGCCAGAAAGGCTCAGGCAGGATCCACCAGACAAAGGCGAAGCGCGCGTGCCGGTACCGGTAGGCCTCTTCGAACAGGTTGATGTAGGCCACCGCGATGAAATGCGCCTGATCGCGGCAAGGCTGACTGCGCTCGTACGCCGTTTTCAAGGTGGCATGCGCGTTCTGCACATCGGCAAACTTGAACAAGAGCGATTGCCAGCGCGCATAAAGTTGATTGCACACCGTGACCCGCATGGACAGCAAGGCAGCGAAGATGCCGACCAGGCTGACCAGGCTGACCGCACTGATCACCAGTTTGGCCCACTCCATCTGGTCCTGGCTGACTTGCACGTGGTTGAACAGGTCGCACATGGTGCTGCCCTCCTGCTGCTGGACGCCTGAGCATTCCAGTCGAACCGGCCGCACTGCGCCATCCCTAACTTTTCATGGGCAGGGGCAACAAGATCAGGTCGGGCAGGTTGCGAGCGACATCCATGACATCGTCATAGGCTTGCAGCGCCTGCGTCACGATAGGCAGGGGCTCCGCCCAGATCTCGGGCAAGTCCCGCTCCTGGTCGTCTTGCAAGGCAAAGGCCAGCGCCTCGTGGGCCGGCGTGAACTGCGCATTGACGCCGGGCTTGTTACCGCGGGCATCAATGCGGTACCAACCGAACTCGGGCAGGTAGACGGCATTGAGCCCGTGCAGGCAATAGGGTGCGCCACGATCACCCACTGAAAGGCGCTGGTAGCACAGGCCCGCAGGGATGCCGTTGGCACGCAGCAGCGCAGCCAACAAGTGGCTCTTGGCGTAGCAATAACCGGTCTGGTGCAGCAGCACATCAGAAGCTTTGATCGTGACCGGATTCGAGTTGTGATCACCACTGTGCCGAATCTGGTCTCGCACGAATTCGAAGCAACGCCTCACCAGATCCAGGGTCGTGCCGCCTGATGCACGCACCTCTTGCGCCAAGGCTGCGGCCTGATCAGCCACGGCAGGGTGGTCAAAGTCTATATAGATGCTGTGGGTGAGGTACGCTTGCATGCTCACATGCTAATGCCCTTGATATTCATGCGTGAGTGCGCCACAAGAAGTTCTTGTGGAGGATGCGTCTCGGTTATCTGGTAACTGAAGACGTTGACGCTCAGGGGGCTGCTGCGGCATTGCGCAAGGCCTTCAGGCTCTTCAAGTTGGCTACGGCAGTGTCATTGTTCTGCGCGGCGGCACGCCTGAAGTACAACTCGGCCTGATCATAGTTCTTGGGCACAGACCTGCCGGTCATGTACCACCAGCCAACACGATTTTGCGCATAGCTGTTGCCCAATTCGGCAGAAGCCAGATAGTCCTTGAACGCTTTCTCGTCGCTCTTGAACTGGCTTTCGTACAACCAGCCACGCTTGTTGTAGCCAAACGGGTATTGCGGATGAGCCTTGACCAAGGCATCGAAACGCTGGAAGGCCAGGTTCACCAGACTCCCATCCATCGCGGCCTGGCCAGATTGGAACAATCTGCGTGGCTCATGGCCTGCCTCATAGGCTTTGAGGTATTCGTCAGAGGCGCGCCTGTAGTCTCGCGCCATCAGCGCATCCTCCCCCAGATACGCGTGGTGCCAGGCCTCTATCCGATCCTTGTTCTGCTTGCTCATGGCGGACTGGCGGCACTCTCTGGCAAAGCCCTCCATCAAATCAACGCTGCCACCCCACTTCGGGGTCAGCATGATCTGGTATTCCATACGCGGCCCATATGCCTGTGGGTCGATCGTCAAGGCCTTGTCCAGCAACTGCCTGGCATCATCGCGCTTGCCCCCAAGCCCTCTTGAAATCTGGATGAGGGCGGTGTAACTCCATACGGGTTTTGCATACAGCTTGATTGATGCATTCAAATCAGCAGCTGCCTGATTCAGGCCGTCCGTGAAGCCCTTGAGTTGTGCGTCTGTTGTCCTGTCGGAAAATTTGTCGCCACGCGACCGCCACGCATCAGCGATCCGATACAGCCCGCGGGACAGACGGGCCGAGTAGGACGCCGGGTACGCCGTCACCCAGCCATCCAATCTGGACTCCAGCCCGGGTGTGCCGGCCAGCGCTGCGAACTTTGGCGCCAGGTTGTCCTCGGTGGCGCTGCCGGCCAGATAGGCGTTCAGCAAAGGGGCGAAATCCTTCTCCAACTCCGCGTATTTCTCGGCCGCCAGTTTGGTGGACACATCCAAGGCTGGCCCTGCCTCAGCAAGTACAGAAGCCTGCCCAGGTTCGCTTGGTGCCACCTCCGCCGCGGAAAGACCAGCTGACAGCAAAGCCAGAACGCCCATGAAACCTTTGATGATGCGCATGCATCCCTCCCATGATTTGATTGAATGCCGGCGGCCGTATGACGGCGCTCAGTTTATCTGGCCATTTTGCGCGATAAAGATCCTCGGTAATGAATGAGGTTCGGCGGCAATGTGACTGGGCACCATGGGCACAGCTCAGGCACGGGCACCCCGCGGCATATGCTGCCTAGAAAGCCAACGTAAGAAACGCCCATTTCCTCTTAGCGGCCCCATCGCAGACTGATCGCCGCAAATACATGCGCGCCACCTTTTTCAGGCTGACCCCAGATCAATACCCGCTGGTGCTCTGCGCCATCAACCAGGGCAAGGACATGTACTTGCGTTGCCGCGCCACGCAGGTGCGCGCCACAGCCGGATCGCTCACGCTCTTGTCGACTGCATAGGCCACCCACTCGGCGTAGCTGTCGGTCAACTCCAGCGTGGAGTAACCCTGCTGGTTGCTGTTGAAGTACTGGATGTGCGGGTTGTTCAGGCGCACGGCGGGTGCGGCCAGGCCCTGCATCAGCAAGGTGCGTTGCTGTGCGTCCATCTTGCCGGCCAGCATCTCGCCCAGGTTGGATGAGGTCACGGCCGGCGTCATGAACTCGGCACCGACGAAGTTGCTGAAGTCCAGGGGATTGAGGTTGCCGTAGTCGTGCTTGACGTTGCTGGCCATGTAGGTGTGCAGGTCACCCGTGACCACCAGGTAGTTGCGCACCTTGGCCTCGCGCAGGGCACCCGTGATGGCGCGGCGCTCGGCGTTGTAGCCGTCCCAGGCATCCACATCCAGCGGCGCGATCTGGGCGCCCAGGAAGGTGATGCCCAGGCGGCCAAAGAAAGTCTGGTTGCCCATGAGCTTCCAGGTTGCCTTCGATTGCGTCAGGCCCTCCACCAGCCAGTTATGCTGCTTGCTGCCCAACAAGGTCTGCTCGGTGCTGTTGTACTTGGTGCAGCCCAGCGGCACGTAACGGCCCAGCGCATCCTTTTCGCCGCAAGGGTGAGGGCTGCGGTAGGTGCGGTTCTCGATCAAGAACATGTCGAGGAAGCTGCCGAAGGCAAAGCGGCGGTACGCCAGCAAGGCATCGTGCGGATGCGTGGCCAGCGGGTTGTAGCTCACGCGGGCGGGCACGTACTCAGTCCAGGCACGTTGTGAGTCCAGCTTGAGTTGCTTGAGCAAGGCGGGGCTGTTGCCGTATTGCGGGTCGGTGGTGTAGGGGTGATCGGGCGCGCCGAGGGTGTCGCGGGCGTAGTCCCAATAGCAGTCGTTGGCCGTCTCGTGGTCATCCGGGATGCAGATGAAGGTGTGGCGCTCCAGTGCGGCTTGCAGGTTGGCATCACTGCGGTACTTGCGGTAGATGGTGCGGTAGTCAGCCAGGTTCATCGCTACCGTGCCACCCGATGGCAGCACCAGCATGCGATCGGCAAAGGGCAAGCTCTGGAAGCGCGGATCCCCCGCTGACTCATAGATGAAGTCGCCCAGGTGCAGCACGAAGTCGAGGCTGTCGTCCTTGGCCACATGGCTCAGGGCACCGTAGTAGCCATTGGTGAAGTCCTGGCAGGTCAGCAGGCCAAACTTGAGGTGTTTGAGCGAACTGCCCGCTGATGACAGCGTACGGCAGCGGCCCGTGCGGCTGAGCGTGCGGTCATAAATGAAGCGATAAAAGTAAGGCCCCCCTGAGTTGGTGGCGGGTAACTGCCCATCGAGGTCGATCTTGATGGTGTGGTCGCGCTCGGGGCTGATGTCCTGCGGCGCGATCTGGGCCTGCAACAGCAAGTTCTGGAAGCCCGCGTCCAGCGCGACCTGCAGATACAAAGACTCGTTCGGGCGAATGGCATCGGGGTTGATGTGCGTCCACAGGATCACCCCCGTGAGGCTCGGGTCAGCCGACGACACGGACAGATCGAACACGCGGGCCGAATCAGTGCGCATGCCCGTGGTGTCAATGGGCGCATTGCCCAGGCCCGACCAGTTGGTAGCCTGCGCCTGCCAGGTCACCATCAAACCGCCACCCAGGGCACCCAATGCAGACAGAAAGCTTCGACGATCCATTCAACACCCCCGACAACAGACGCACAGTAAACAGGACAGCACATGCTGCCGCCAATGGGTGACATCCCCATGACTTGCTGGGGTATCCGCAACGCACTTTGTCGTCATTTGCCTAGAATGGCCAGCATGAGCCAAGCCCAATTCACATGCGCTGTGGCGCCGCAGTACCTGGAAGACCAGAGCAACCCGGCGCGCCATGAATATGTGTTCGCCTACACGGTGACCATTGTCAACTCGGGCACCGTGCCGGCGCAGTTGATCGGGCGCCACTGGGTGATCGCAGACGCCACCGGCAAGACCGAAGAAGTGCGCGGCCTGGGCGTAGTGGGCAACCAGCCCATGCTCAAGCCCGGCGAACGCTTCGAATACACCAGCTGGACGCGCCTGGACACCCCGCATGGCATCATGCACGGCACCTACTTCTGCATGACTGAAGATGCGCGCTGGTTCGAGGCCCCCATTCCGGCCTTCACGCTGGCGAGATCGCAGTCCCTGCACTGATGCCTTTGCTGCCACGCCGATTTCATCCGCTCAAACGACAACCCTGGTGGCCTCGCCCTGGTAACGGCTTCGAGCTGGGTGAGTTGCTGGACCAGGCCGATGCCTCGGCACCTCTGGTTGAGCGCCACATCTGGCTGATCCGCCTGCTGGACTGGATCCGCCGTGGCGAACCGGTCAGCGGCACGCAGAACGTGGTGCGGCTGTTGCTGCAAGAGCCGGCTCGGCGCGACAAGGTCGTGGCCCTGCTGGCAGCCTTCTGGCGTGACATGGATGTGGCCGCACTGCTGGCCGACTACGGCTTCTCGCCACGCTCGTCCTTCCTCAATGAGCTGGGCGAGCGCCTGCGCCGCCGTGCGCTGCCCCTGAGCCCCGATACCGCCGATCTGGCGGTGCTGTTCAACCTGCTGTTTGACGACGCCGATGACGCCTCCTGGCTGCAAGAGCTGGACGACATCACGCTGGATGGCATCGCCCAACTGTGGTCACAGGCGATGGCCGTCCAGCCTGCAGGCAACGGCGCTGTGGGCGATCATGCTGCCTTGGGTTGGCGCGAGCCTTTTTATGACGCCATGCTGTATCTGGCCACGCAGGTGCGCGCGGCCGGCTTTTCACCTGCCTTCCGGTCTCGGGTGGGCATGCGCGTGGACGTGGACTTTGATGCCGACGATGGGCCTGCCGAAACAGGCTCGACCGACGGCAGTGCGCGCCAGGCCTTCCGCCAACTGGCTCGGGTGATCGAGCGCATGCATGAACTCGCGCTGGCGCACGCACGTGGTGAGGCTCGCGGCGAGGCCAGCAGCGCGCCATGGCCCGCGGCCCTGCTGCATGAAGCCCAATACCTGCGCGTGCTGCTGGACCACTGCGCCGAAGCGGCGCGCGGCCTGCACGGGCACCTGGAAGTACATGGCATATCGGTCGACCTGGTCTTCCAGATCGACCAGTTGTGCGAACGCTGCCAACGCCTGGCGCAGTTGCTGGATGTGGTGCTGAGCGATCAACCTGCCAAGGCCATGCGACAGCTGATCGTGGACCTGGCCCGCACCGGCCAGCGCCGCCGCAGCGTGCGTGCCCTGTTCACCCAGCATTACGCCCTGCTGGCTCGCAAGGTGGCCGAGCGCAGCGCCGAGACCGGCGAGCACTACATCACCCGTGACAAGGCCGAGTACATCGACATGCTCCAGCGTGCCGCTGGCGGTGGCGCGGTGCTGGCGGGCACCACCTTTTTGAAATTCGTGATGCTGGCGCTGGGCCTGTCACCGTTCTGGGCCGGCACAGCGGCAGGCTTGAATTACGCCGTGAGCTTTGTGATCGTGCAGTGGCTGCACCTGACCGTGGCCACCAAACAGCCTGCGATGACAGCGCCGGCCATGGCCGCCAAGCTGGCCGATACCAGGAACGACGCAGCCATCGAGTCCTTCGTGGATGAAGTCGCTCACCTGATCCGCTCACAGACAGCAGGCATCGTGGGCAACCTGATCGTGGTCGCCCCGCTGGTGTTGGCTGCACAGATGTTGGCCTGGTGGACGCTGGGCAAGCCGCTGATCGGCGAGCACACGGCGCAGTACGTGCTCAAGTCCTTGAGCCTGCTGGGGCCGACGGCCTGGTACGCTGCCTTCACGGGCGTGCTGCTGTTTGTCTCCAGCCTGATCGCGGGCTGGGTGGAGAACTGGTTCGTGCTGCACCGCCTGGACAGCGCCATGCGCTGGAACCCGGCCATCCGCGCCTGGCTGGGGCCAGAGCGCGCGGCCCGCTGGGCCGGCTGGTGGCGCGCCAACATCTCGGGCCTGGCGGCCAATGTCTCGCTGGGCATGCTGCTGGGTCTGGTGCCCGTGATCGCCGGCTTCATGGCGCTGCCGCTGGATGTGCGGCACGTGACCTTGTCCACCGGTCAGTTAGCCGCCGCACTGGGCACGCTGGGGCCTGAGGCCTTGCACCAACCGGCCTTCTGGTGGTGCGTGGCCGCCTTGCCTGTCACCGGGCTGCTCAATGTGGGCGTGAGCTTCGCCTTGGCGCTGCTGGTGGCCATCCGTTCACGCAATGTGCGGTTCACAGACCGTGCTCGCCTGCGTGCCGCTGTCTGGCGCCGTGTGCGCCATCAACCCTTGAGCTTTCTGTTGCCCCCACGATCCACATCCTGATCCTCTGCAGGCAACTCGCCTTGACGGCGCCCGGCAAACATCGTCCACCAGACCACAAACACCAGGACGGCCAAGGCGCCCACCGCTTCCAGCACAATCAGCCACATGAGTTTTTGTCCGTTTCCGAATTGGCGTGTCGATGTGATGGCACGCAGCCCGTCCCGCGTCCTGATCACCGGCCTGATTGTAGGCAGCCTCAGCGGCTGCGGCATGCTGCCCTGGGTTCATACCAAGGGCAGCGGTGCGCCCATCGTCACCGTGGTCCATCCACCCGCCCCCGGCACGGTGCAACCACAACCCGATGGCAGCGGCGGCCTGCTGCGCCCCAAGGCCCATTGGATGCCCGCGCAGTGGAGCGATTTGCCCGGTTGGAACAATGACAACGTCGGTGACTGGTGGCCGGCCTTGTGGAAGAGCTGCCAGAAACCCGCAAGCGGCTGGACCAACGTGTGCACCGAGGTCAAGAAGCTGGGCAACAACTGGGGTGAACAAGTGGGCGACAGCTTTGTGCGCCAATGGGTGCAAAGCCAGCTGCAACCCTGGCGAGTGACCACGCTGGAAGGCAACAACACCGGCCTGATGACGGGTTACTTCGAGCCCTTGCTCGAAGGCCGCCGCCAAGCCGATGCGCGCTTTCAGTACCCGCTGCACCGTGCCCCCGCTGATCTGGGACAGCGCAAGCCGTATTTCAGCCGGGCCGAACTGGAAACCTCACCTGATGGCAAAGCTGCCCTGGCGGGCCGTGAGGTGGTCTATCTGGCTGACCCGCTGGATGTGCTGCTGATCCAGGTGCAGGGATCAGGCCGCATCCGCCTGCAAGATGAACTCAACGCACAGGGCCAGCCACGCATCGTGCGCCTGGCCTTCGCCGGCCACAACGATCAGCCCTACCAGTCTGTGGCACGCTGGCTGGTTGATCAGGGCGCCTTCCCTCTGGAGCAGGCCTCCTGGCCGGCCATCCGCAACTGGGCGCAGGCCAACCCGGCGCGCATCCCCGAGA
>NZ_SCTN01000059.1 GCF_004297345.1 Aquabacterium sp.
GACAACCTGATCTTCGTCGTCAACTGCAACCTGCAGCGCCTGGACGGCCCGGTGCGCGGCAACGGCAAGATCGTGCAGGAGCTCGAAGGCGAGTTCCGCGGCTCTGGCTGGAATGTCATCAAGCTGCTGTGGGGCTCTTATTGGGATCCGCTGCTGGCGCGTGACAAGGATGGCACCCTGCGCCGCATCATGATGGAGATGGTCGACGGCGATTACCAGGCCTGCAAGGCCAATGATGGCGCGTTCGTGCGCAAGCACTTCTTCGGGCGCGATCCCAAGACCCTCGAGATGGTGGCCCGTCTGTCTGACGATGACATCTGGCGCCTCAACCGGGGCGGCCACGATCCGCAGAAGGTGTACGCCGCCTATCACGCGGCCGTGAACCACACCGGCCAGCCGACCGTGCTGCTGATCAAGACCGTCAAGGGTTTTGGCATGGGCAAGAGTGGCGAAGGCAAGAACACCGCGCACCAGACCAAGAAGCTGACGGACGAGGATATCAAGGCCTTCCGCGACCGCTTCAACATCCCCGTGCCAGATGAAGACATCGCCAAGCTGCCCTTCATCAAGCCTGCAGACAACACGCCCGAGATGCAGTACCTGCATGGGCGCCGTGCGGCACTGGGCGGCTACTTGCCCCAGCGTCGCACCAAGGCTGAAGAGGCCCTGGCTGTGCCAGAGTTGAGCGCCTTCCAGTCGGTCCTGGAGCCGACAGCCGAGGGCCGCGAGATCTCGACCACGCAGGCCTTCGTGCGCTGCCTGACACCTCTGTTGCGTGACCCGGCATTGGGCCCACGTGTGGTGCCCATCCTGGTGGACGAGGCCCGCACCTTCGGTATGGAAGGCCTGTTCCGCCAGATCGGCATCTACGCGCCGGAAGGCCAGAAGTACACCCCGGTCGATCGTGATCAGGTCATGTACTACCGCGAAGACAAGGCCGGCCAGATCCTGCAGGAAGGCATCAACGAGGCAGGCGGCATGTGCTCGTGGATTGCCGCGGCAACGTCGTACTCGACGAACAACCGCGTGATGATCCCGTTCTATGTGTACTACTCGATGTTCGGCCTGCAGCGCATTGGCGATCTGGCCTGGGCGGCTGGTGACATGCAGGCGCGAGGCTTCCTGCTGGGTGGCACATCGGGGCGCACGACGCTGAACGGTGAAGGCTTGCAGCATGAAGACGGTCACAGCCAGCTGGTGGCTGGCACCATCCCGAACTGCCTGAGCTATGACCCCAGCTTTGCGCATGAAGTGGCCGTGATCATTCAGGATGGCCTCAAGCGCATGGTCGAGAAGCAGGAAAACGTCTTCTACTACCTGACACTGCTCAACGAGAACTACGCTCAGCCCGGGCTGCGTGCCGGCACTGAGGAAGAGATCATCAAGGGCATGTACCTGCTGCAGGATGCCGACAAGGCCCACAAGCTCAGT
This sequence comes from Aquabacterium sp., assembly GCF_004297345.1. Lineage (GTDB taxonomy): Bacteria > Pseudomonadota > Gammaproteobacteria > Burkholderiales > Burkholderiaceae_C > Aquabacterium. The sequence continues at coordinate 1,432 of NZ_SCTN01000059.1, forward strand.
GTGAACCTGCTGGGTGCGGGCTCCATCCTGCGTGAGTCCATGGCGGCGAAGGAGCTGCTGGAAGCCGATTGGGGTGTGGGCGCTAATGTGTGGAGCTGCCCGAGCTTCAACCAGTTGGCGCGTGAAGGCCAGGACGCCGAGCGCCACAACCTGCTGCATCCGACAGGCGAGCAGCGCGTGGCTTTCGTGACGGCGCAGCTCAACGGCCATGCCGGGCCGGTGGTGGCTTCGACCGACTATGTGAAGGCGCTGCCCGAGCAGATCCGTGCCTACATCCCCAAGGGCCGGACCTTCAAGGTACTGGGCACCGACGGTTTTGGCCGCAGTGACTTCCGCTATCGTCTGCGCGAACACTTCGAGATCAACCGCCACTACATCGTGGTTGCGGCCTTGAAGGCGCTGGCCGAGGACGGGCACGTGCCGCTGGCCAAGGTCGCCGAAGCGATTGCCAAGTACGGCATCGATACCAACAAGATCAACCCGCTGTATGCCTGAGGCAGGGAAGGCAGAGACTTCATCATGGCTGTGATTGAACTGACTGTGCCCGACATTGGTGATGTGACCGATGCCGCGGTGATTGAATTGCTGGTCAAACCGGGCGACACGATCAAGGCCGAGCAAAGCCTGATCACCATCGAGTCTGACAAGGCTTCGATGGAAGTGCCCTCTGCTGTGGGCGGGGTGCTCAAGGAGTTGCGCGTTCGGCTGGGTGACAAGGTGAGCAAGGGCTCGCTGGTGGGCTTGCTGGAAACGGTGGATGGTGCTGCGGCCGAGGCTGTTGCGTCACCTGCTGTGGTAGCTGCGTCCGCTACAACTGTGGAGCCAGGGGCGGCACCCGCATCCATCCCGTCACCTGTGGCCGATGCGACCCCGGTACCTGCTGCGTCAGACCGCACGCATCCGACGGCCGCGCTGGCAACGCTGGAAATGCCGCCGCTCAGCGCGGTATCACATGCCTCGCCTTCGGTGCGCCGGTTTGCGCGAGAGCTGGGTGTGTCCTTGCAGAAGGTGCCCGGAACAGGCCCCAAAGGGCGCATCACGCATGTCGATGTGCAGAACTTCGTCAAGGGCGTGATGGTGCGCGCGGATCAGCCCGCAGCGGTGTCCGCTGGTGGTAGTGCGGGATCTGCCGATCTGGGTGGCATGACCTTGCTGCCTTGGCCATCGGTGGACTTCACCAAGTTCGGCGCCGTCGAGCGCCAGCCGCTGTCGCGCATCAAGAAGATCTCGGGTGCCAACCTGCATCGCAACTGGGTGCGCATTCCTCATGTGACCAATCACGACGAGGCGGACATCACCGAGCTGGAGGCCTTCCGCGTCAAGCTCAACGAAGAGAACGCCAAGGCGGGCACCAAGTTCACGATGCTGGCCTTCCTGCTCAAGGCTTGTGCTGTGGCCTTGCGCAAGTTCCCCCAGTTCAATGCCTCGCTGGATGGCGATGACCTGGTGCTCAAGCAGTATGTGCACATCGGCTTTGCTGCCGATACGCCCAACGGCTTGGTTGTGCCCGTGATCCGCGATGTGGACAGCAAGAGCCTGTCGCAACTGGCCGTAGAGACCGCCGCGCTGGCTGCCAAAGCCCGCGAGGGCAAGCTGTCGCCGGGCGAGATGCAAGGCGGCTGCTTCTCGATTTCGTCGCTGGGCGGCTTTGGTGGCACGACCTTCACGCCCATCATCAATGCACCCGAGGTGGCCATTCTGGGCGTGTGCCGCTCGGCCATGAAGCCCGTGTGGAATGGCTCGGCATTCGAGCCGCGCCTGATGCTGCCCTTGAGCCTCAGTTATGACCACCGTGTCATCGATGGCGCGTCGGCTGCGCGTTTCAATACCTATCTGGCCAGTCTGCTGGCTGATTTCCGCCGCGCGCTGGTCTGATAGAACGGGAAGAAGAACATGGCATTGATCAA
>NZ_SCTN01000448.1 GCF_004297345.1 Aquabacterium sp.
ATCTCGCTGAGCACCTCCATCGCCTTCGTCGGTACGGTCAAGGTCAACATGACCAACTTCTCGTACAACGCAGCCGACAACATGCTGTACGGCGACCTGCTTGTCACGGCTCTGGGTAGCAGCAAGACTTACACGAACCAGTCGATCCTGGTGGCCGGCACCGAAGTGGGCACCATCGGCAGCAGCAACATCAACAGCGTGACCAGCTCTGCTACAGCTCGTCCCCTGAACATGAACCTGTCGTCGTTCACGCTGTCTTCTGACCTGCAAACCCAACTGGGTAACGCTGTGTCCTTCGTGTCCTGGCTGCCTGCCGCTGTGAAGAACATCACCGTGACCAGCGCCACGCCAGCCGTGCCCGAGCCTTCGACTTACGCTCTGATGGGCCTGGGTCTGGTTGGCATCGCTCTGGCCGCCCGTCGCAAGCAAGCCTGATCTTTGCGATCAGCCTGCTGACGCAGCAAGAAGGCTCCTCATTGAGGAGCCTTTTTCTTTGGCCAGGATGCTTCACCACACGCACCAATGCAAAAGGGCCCCGAAGGGCCCTTTTGCCATCAAGTCTGGCTTGCTTCAGCCAGGCTGATCAGAAGCGGTAGCCGATACCAACACCGAACAGCACGGGATCGATCTTGACGGTGCCCAGGTGGGAACCATCGGCGGTAGCGGTCACATCGGTACGGATGTCGATCTTCTTGAAGTCGACGTTGAAGTACAGGTTCTGCGTGATGGGGAAGTCTGCACCGAACTGAACAGCAGTACCCCAGCTATTGCGGTCCACGTCATACGCACCGTTGCCCAGATTGACGGACGAGAAGTGCGTGAAGTTCACACCTGCGCCGATGTAAGGACGCACAGTGGGGTTCGTCGGTGCAAAGTGGTATTGAACGGTCAGCGTTGGGGGCAGATGGCGCAAAGTACCCAGTTTCGTTGGGTGCGCAGAGTCACCCATGTTCAGGGACACAGTCTGCTTCTGAGGCGTCGTGGCAATCAGTTCCAACGCAACATTGGGAGTCACGAAGTAAGAGGCGTCGATTTCCCAGATGTACTTGGAGTTGACCGCGACGCCGTTGTAGGGCGCGCCAGCCAATGGGCCGGTGGTGTCATTCGCTGGGTCCAGTTGCAGGACGCGGGCACGCACCATGAAATCGCCAGCGTAAGCGGGCGCAGCGGCGGCGCATGCCAGAGCGGCAGCAGCGATCAGGCGGGTGCGGATGGAAGTGGCGTTCATGATTGATCCTTCTTGTGGCTAGGTTGCTGGGGAGCGTGTTGGCGCTACCCATGCATCCATTGCAACAAGTTCAGACCGCCCAAAACTTGTGCTGCATCAACTCAGCGTGGCCCAAAGCGGTGCGAATACTCCAAAACCCTTAGGGTTTTGCGCCAGATCAGACGAACGCGATGCGTTTGAGCAACGGATCTGACAATGAGCGCAGTCAAAGACCCAGGCGCCGGGCAATGGCCAGCACAGGGCCCGATTGGTTCATCGTGTAGAAGTGCAGCCCGGGCACGCCGCCTTGGCGCAGCTTCTCGCACAGCTCGCTGACCACGTCCAGACCGAAAGCCTGGATCGAGGCCTTGTCGTCGCCATAGCCTTCCAGGCGGGTGCGGATCCAGCGCGGGATCTCGGCGCCGCAGGCATCCGAAAAGCGCATGAGCTGGGTCGAGTTCGTGATGGGCATGATGCCGGGGATCACGGGGATGGTGGCGCCGGCCTTGGTCGCGTCGTCCACAAAGCGGAAATAGGCATCCGCGTTGAAGAAGTACTGCGTCAGGGCCACATCGGCACCGGCTTTCACCTTGGTGACGTAAGCCTGCAGATCGGCCTGCGGGTTGCGGGCCTGAGGGTGCATCTCGGGGTAGACGCCCACTTCGATGTGGAAATGCTGGCCGGTTTCTTCACGGATGAAGGCCACCAGTTCGCTGGCGTAGCGGAACTCGCCGAAGCCGCCGTAGCCGCTGGGCAAGTCACCGCGCAGGGCCACCAGGCGCTTGATACCGTCAGCCTTGAATTGCGCCAGTTGCTCGCGCACGGACGCCTTGGTGGCGCCGATGCAGGAGAAGTGAGGCGCGGCGTCGAAGCCTTCGCTCAAGATGGCGCGCACCGTCTGGATGGTGCCGTCCTGGGTGGAGCCGCCGGCGCCGTAGGTCACCGAGCAGTACTCGGGCTTGAGCGGGTAGAGCTGCTGGCGCACGGCGGCCAGCTTGTCCACACCCTCAGGCGTCTTGGGCGGGAAGAACTCCAGGCTGATGGGCAGACGCGTCAAGGTCGTCATAGAGAACTTTCAAGATCTGTTCGGATGCGGCTCACAACATAAGCGAGCGTTTACTTATCAAGCCTTGCGCGCCCGAACAAAGAATTCACGGTTGCCGTCGCCACCGGCGATCGGGCTATTGAAGTAAGCACTGACTTTCAAACCAAGATCCGTACAGGCCTGGCGAATACGTGCTTCCACCTCGGGGTAGCTGGCTGGATCTTTCACCAGGCCGCGCTTGCCGATGTGCTCGGGTTGCAGCTCGAACTGCGGTTTGACCAGCATGAGCATCTCGCCCTTGTCGGCCAGGAAAGGCACGAGCGCGGGCAAGACCAGCGTGAGCGAAATGAAGGAGAGATCGCCCACGATGAAGTCGAAACCCGCTTCGGGTGCATCCTCGCCGAGGTCTTCAGCGGTGAGGTGGCGTGCGTTGACGCCCTCGATCACCGTGACCTGAGGATGCTCGGCGATGCTGTGGTGCACCTGACCATGACCCACATCCACGCCCACCACGTGCGACGCGCCATGCGACAGCAGCACCTCGGTGAAGCCACCGGTGCTCTGGCCGATGTCCAGACAAAGCTTGTCCTTCAGATCGACCGGGTGCTTGCAGAACGCGCAATGCTTGAGGGCGCCTTCCAGCTTCAGGCCGGCGCGGGAAACCCAGCGGGTCTCCGAGTCGTCCGTCACCTGGAATTCACTCTCGATGGGCAACTGCTCGCCCGCCTTGCGCACGGTGGTCCAGCCTTTGGGGCCGCTCCACTGCACAGCGCCTTGTTCGATCAGCCGTTGTGCAGCCGAGCGCGTAGGCGCCATGCCCTTTTCCAGAATGAGCTGATCGGCGCGGGCGAGGAGGATGTTGGTCATGTGTCTTATCAGTAGCGGTAGGTGTCAGGCTTGTAAGGGCCTTGCTTGGGCACGCCGATGTAGGCGGCCTGCTCTTCGGTCAGCTCGGTCAGCTGGGCGTTGAGCGTGGTCAGTTGCAGGCGGGCGACCTTTTCGTCCAGGTGCTTGGGCAGCACATAGACCTTGCCGTTGTCGTAGGCGTCGCTGTGGGCGAACAGCTCGATCTGGGCGATGGTCTGGTTGGCGAAGCTGGACGACATCACGTAGCTGGGGTGACCCGTGCCGCAGCCCAGGTTCACCAGGCGGCCCTTGGCCAGCAGGATGATGCGCTTGCCGTCCTTGAAGATGACGTGGTCAACCTGGGGCTTGATCTCTTCCCACTCGCAGTTCTCTTCCAGCTTGGCAACCTGGATTTCGTTGTCGAAGTGACCGATGTTGCAGACGATGGCGTTGTTCTTCATCGCGGCCATGTGCTCATAGGTGATCACGTCGCGGTTGCCGGTCGTGGTCACGAAGATGTCGGCCTTGTCGGCAGCCCAGTCCATCGTGACGACGCGGTAGCCTTCCATGGCGGCTTGCAGGGCGTTGATCGGGTCGATTTCCGTCACCCACACTTGGGCCGACAGGGCGCGCAAGGCTTGAGCCGAGCCCTTGCCCACGTCACCGTAGCCAGCCACCACGGC
>NZ_SCTN01000449.1 GCF_004297345.1 Aquabacterium sp.
AAGGTCATCGCCGACCACATCCGTGCCTGCTCGTTCACGGTGGCCGATGGCGTCATCCCCAGCAACGAAGGCCGTGGCTACGTGCTGCGCCGCATCACACGCCGCGCCATCCGCCACGGCTACAAGCTGGGCGCTCGCACGCCGTTCTTCCACAAGCTGGTGGCAGCCCTGGTCGAGCAGATGGGCGAGGCCTATCCCGAACTGCGCCAGAACGAAAAGCGCATCACCGATGTGCTCAAGACCGAAGAAGAGCGCTTCTTCCAGACCATCGCCCACGGCATGGAGATCCTGGAAGGCGCCCTGGCCACCGGCGCCAGGCAGATCGACGGCGAAACCGCGTTCAAGCTGCATGACACCTACGGCTTCCCGGTTGACCTGACCGCCGACGTCTGCCGCGAGCGTGACGTGACCGTGGACCAGGCCGGCTTTGACGCCGCCATGGCGCACCAGCGTCAGCAAGCCCGTGCTGCCGGCAAGTTCAAGATGGCCGCCGGCCTGGAATACAACGGTGTGGCCACCGGCTTCCATGGCTACGAACACCTGACGGTGGACGCAGCCAACGTGACCGCCATCTACGTAGACGGCGCCTCGGTAACCGAAGCCAACGCGGGTGACGATGCCGTCATCGTGCTGGACCACACACCCTTCTACGCCGAATCCGGCGGTCAGGCTGGTGACAGCGGCGACCTGCGCAACGGCTCCAGCCGTTTCGTGGTGGAAGACACCCTGAAGATCCAGGCCGAGGTGTTCGGGCACCACGGCCGCGTGGTCGAAGGCAGCATCAAGGTGGGCGACAAGATCAATGCCCGCGTTGACGCTGACGTGCGTGCCAAGACCGTGCGCAACCACAGCGCCACCCACTTGATGCACAAGGCTTTGCGCGAAGTGCTGGGTGACCACGTGCAGCAAAAGGGCTCGCAAGTCACTGCTGACCGTACCCGTTTCGACTTTGCGCACAACGCCCCGATGACGGACGAAGAGATCCGCGAAGTCGAGGAACTGGTCAACGCCGAGATCCTGGCCAACGCGGCTGCTCAAGCGCAGGTCATGGCCCTGGATGACGCCCAGAAGTCCGGCGCCATGATGCTGTTTGGCGAGAAGTACGGCGAGATCGTGCGCGTGCAGACCATCGGTTCGTCCAAGGAACTGTGTGGTGGCACCCACGTGCAGCGCACGGGTGACATCGGCCTGTTCAAGATCGTGGCCGAAGGCGGCGTGGCCGCTGGTGTGCGTCGTGTGGAAGCCATCACGGGCGCGGCTGCCCTGGCCTACACCCAGAACCTGGAAACCACGCTCAACGGCGTGGCCGCCCTGATCAAGGCGACACCGCAAGAGGTGCCTGCCCGTGTGGCCGCAGCCATGGACCAGATCCGTGCGCTGGAAAAGGAAATCGCCGCGCTCAAGGGCAAGCTGGCCTCCAGCCAGGGTGACGAGCTGATGGCGCAGGCCGTGGACGTCAAGGGCGTCAAGGTGCTGGCCGCTGTGCTGGAAGGCGCTGACGCCGCCACCTTGCGCAACACCATGGACAAGCTCAAGGACAAGCTCAAGACCGCCGCCATCGTGCTGGCCGCTGTTGACGGCGGCAAGGTCCAGATCGCCGCAGGCGTGACGGCCGACACCACATCCAAGGTCAAGGCTGGCGAGCTGGTCAACTTTGTGGCTCAGCAAGTGGGCGGCAAGGGCGGCGGCAAGCCTGATATGGCCATGGCCGGTGGCACCGACGCTGCGGGCTTGCCCAAGGCGCTGGCTGGTGTTCAGGGCTGGGTGAGCGAGAAGCTCTGAATCCTGTTCAGTTCGTCACGAGCCTGCTGACCGCAGGCTTCAAACACCGGCCGCAGCCACCACACGGTTGCGGCCGTTTCTTTTGCCCTCATACAAGGCCACATCGGCTCGGGCAATCGTTTGCTCCGCGTTTTCGCCCTTGCGGATCACGGCTACCCCCAGGGTCATCGTGACCTTGAACGGCTCATTGCCGTTGGCTTCGATCAAGGTGCCCTCGATTTTGCCGCGCATGCGTTCGGCCACAAGTCTGGCGCCTTCTTCGTCGGTATCGGGCAGCACGGCCAGGAACTCCTCACCGCCCCAGCGTGCCACGAAGTCCACATCACGCATGCAGCTTTGCAGCGTCTTGCTGACCGAACGCAGCACCGCATCGCCGGCGTCGTGCCCCTTGGTGTCGTTGATGGACTTGAAGTGATCCAGATCGCACAAGATGAAGGACAGATAAGGCTGACCACGCCGCACGCGGCTTTCTTCGCGGCGGATCACCTCGGTGATGGCGCGGCGGTTTTTCAGATGCGTCAACGGATCGGTCGCTGCCATTTCTCTCAGCGCATTGGCGGCCTTGTCGATCAGGTAGTAGTAATAGCCAGCCAGGAACAGCAGGATGATCATCACGCCGACCACGTTGAAATAGTGCAGGCCGTCGATCACGACCATGGGCAACTCGTTGGGCGGCGTGCGGTGCCGCAGCACGATGTCCAGCACGAGGTAGGTGATCATGACCCCCAGAACGGTGGCGGCTTTCAGTGCGACGGGTTTGATGGAACTGATGACGGCAACCGGGATGACCAGCAGGATGTAGTAGTGAAAGCCAGTGTCCCAGCCGATCACGGACACAGCCAGGATCGCGTGCCCGAGCACCTCCAGCACCGTCACGGCCCAGGCCTGTTCGACCTGCCCACGGCGGGCCAGCGCGAACACCCACACATAGCTCAGCACGCTGCCGATGTTCACATAAGCCAGTGAGGTGACGTGCGCCCAGAAGAACAGCGAGCAGAACGCGACATGGGTCAAGCCGGCGATGACGCCGATGCCTTGCAGCAGCGCACGAAAAGCTTCGGGCTGGGTGGCTTCTGTGCTTTCGTGCCAGGCCTGCTGTGCACCGTCGGTCGTCAGCGATGAGGCAAGCTGGGGTAGGGCTGAAGCGGGGCCAGAAGTGGATGGGGATGAAATGGCCACGCCGACTCTCCTCGCTAGGTGGTTCGGTAGATATCGGAATATCGGAAGCCGCACTTGAGTGGCTCAGGGTGTGACATTTGCCACGAAGTGGCCATTGATCGGCATGAAGGAAGTGTGAGTTTGTCGCAGCGACGTCCTCACTGTCATCGCCGATCCTGTGCGCATCAGGGTTTGCAGGTCTAAATTAGAGACACCGAGGAACCGATTTACAGGTGATGAACATGAGCGCCAACAACATCAAATACGATGCCGTGCATCCCATCATCCCGCGCGAAAAGCTGGACTTTGGGCTGAGCGGCGATGTGCCCAAATACTGGTTTGGAGGCGATCCCTTCAAGAGCCGTTTCTGGGATGCCCTGTCCATCATTTTCCCGCCTGGTGAGAAGTTTTTCATGACCTGCGTGCGCGATTTCCGCGACCAGATCCAGGATCCCAAGTTGCTGGAAGACATTCAGGGTTTCAATCGCCAGGAAGCCCAGCACACGCTGGTGCATCGCCAGGACAACGACCGCCTGCGCCGCCAGGGCGTTGATGTGGATCGCCTGACCAAGTACGTTGAGCATCTGGTCAACGTACTT
>NZ_SCTN01000450.1 GCF_004297345.1 Aquabacterium sp.
TTGCTGTTCGCCTACGCCCAGGCCCAGGCCTGTGGGGATGCCAAGGTGCAGCTGATTTCGCCTTTCGTCGGGCGTATCTATGACTGGTACAAGAAAACGGCCGGCGCACAGTGGGATGAGGCCGCGAACGCGGGCGTCAACGATCCCGGCGTGAAGTCCGTGGCCCGCATTTACGACTACTACAAGCAGCACGGCATCCGCACCGAAGTGATGGGGGCCAGCTTCCGCAATGTGGGGCAGATCCTGGCCTTGGCCGGTTGCGATCTGTTGACCATCAGTCCGGACCTGCTGGCGCAATTGCAAGCAGCTGATGGCACGGCGCAACCAGTGGTTCGTCAACTGAAATTGACGGCCAGCATCGTGGCGGCACCCATGCCGCTGTCAGAAACAGCCTTCCGGTACGCGCTCAATGAGGATGCCATGGCCACTGAGAAGCTGGCCGAAGGCATCCGCCTGTTTGCGGTGGATGCCGGCAAGCTCGATGCCCTGATTGAGGCGCAGCGTTGACGAGAGCCGCCATGGGCTACCCCCGATGTGATCAGACTGTGGCCTGGTCCGCCTTGAGCGGGCACTTTGAGGCGCACGGTCGCGATCTGGATCTGCGGCAAGTGTTTGCCGACAATCCGGGTCGGGTTCAGCGCCTGGGTATTCAGGCGCCGGAAGTGTTTGCGGATTTGTCTCGCGTGCACTGGGACGTGGCCACGATGCACCATCTGCTGGACCTGGCTCGCGAGTGCGGCCTGGAGGCCCGCCGTGATGCGCTGCTGAGCGGCGAAGTCGTGAACCAGACGGAGGGGCGCGCGGTATTGCACACGGCCCTGCGTGCGCCACGAGGAGCTGCGCCGCACAGCGAGCAGGTCCATGAGGTGCTGGATCGCATGCTGGCTTTTGTCGAGCGTGTGCGCATGACAGCCGGCGGGACGGCACCCGGGCAAATCACGGATGTGGTCAACATCGGCATTGGTGGATCCGATCTCGGGCCTCAAATGGTGGTGCCTGCGCTGGATGCCTATGTGCACCCGGGCTTGAATTTCCACTTCGTGTCCAACGCAGACGGGCAGGATCTGGCCAGCGTGCTGCGCAAGGTTCGTCCGGATCACACCTTGTTCGTGGTGGCCTCCAAGACCTTCACGACGCAGGAGACCATGGCCAATGCGCAGGCTGCGCGGCAGTGGTTCCTGGATCAAGGCGGCAAGGACATTGCCCGCCATTTCGTGGCCACAACCACCAACGTGGAGCTGGCTGCAGCATTTGGTATTTCACAGACCTTTGGTTTCTGGGATTGGGTGGGCGGGCGTTTCTCGATGTGGTCGGCCATTGGCTTGCCGATCGCGCTGGCACTGGGCAGCAGCAACTTTCACGCGATGCTGGCCGGCGCGCACGCCATGGATGAGCACTTTGCGCATGCGCCCTTGAAAGCCAATCTGCCGATGCTGCTGGGCTTGATGGACGTCTGGTATCGCAACTTCAAGGGCTATACCAGCCGTTGCGTGGCGCCGTATCACCACGGCTTGCGCCGTTTGCCTGCGTACTTGCAGCAACTGGTGATGGAGAGCAACGGCAAGGGTGTAGACGCTTGCGGTGAGCCCTTGCCATACGCGACCAGCGATGTGCTGTGGGGTGAACCTGGCACCAATGGTCAGCATGCATTTTTTCAGATGCTGCATCAGGGAACCGATGTGATCCCTGTCGAATTTTTGCTGGTCAAGCACGCGAGCTACCGTGCGCCAAGTGCCATGACCCCAGCCATGCTGACCTTGCTTGGGCAGCAGCATCACGTGTTGCTGGCCAATGGTCTGGCGCAGGCGCAGGCGTTGATGTGGGGCAAGTCTGCTGAGGATGCGCTGCAAGAGCACGTGCCGACGGCCTCCAAGGACATGGCGCCGGAAGCGATTGCCAAGCACCGCACCTTCCCGGGCAACAGGCCGAGCCTGACGATGTTGCTCGATGAGGTGACGCCGCGTTCGTTGGGCGCGCTGGTGGCCTTGTATGAGCATCGCACCTTTGTCAGTGGTGCGTTGTGGGGCATCAACTCTTTTGACCAGTGGGGCGTTGAGTTGGGCAAGGCCTTGTGCAAGGACTTGCTGCCGCGCCTGACGTCTGGTGATACCAGCGGCCTGGATGCTGCCACCGCAGCGATGATCGCGCGCTTGCGCTGAAACATACACCTGAAGTTTTCGAAGGAGCCAGATATGGCACAGATGGACGGGGCTCGTCAGCCTCAGGCCGTGGTGTTTGATTTCGGTGGCGTGCTGTTCAACTGGCAGCCTGCCAAGCTGATTCAGTCTGTCTTGCCGCATCTGGCCAGCAATGACCAGCAGGCGCTGGATCTGGCCGCGCGCGTGTTCGAGTCCTTTGTGCCGGGCAGCGACTGGTCAGAGTTCGATCGCGGTGCGCTGAGCTGGGACGAGGTGCGTGACAAGATCGCGCATCGAACGGGGTTGTCGGGGCGGGATGTGCACTGCCTGATGGAGGCCATTCCGCCGCATCTGGCGCCTATTCCCGGCACGGTGGATTGGTTGCATCGCCTGTCCGCGTCTGGCATGCCTTTGTACTTCCTGTCGAACATGCCCAGACCGTATGCGGAGTTTCTGCAGCGCGAGCATGCTTTCCTGGATCGGTTCCTGGCAGGGGTGTTTTCGTGCGATGTGCAGCAGATCAAGCCTAACGCCGACATCTTCGAAACAGCTGCAGCTCGCTTTGGCATCCAGCCCGAGCAAACAGTGTTCATCGACGATAACCCCCACAACATCAAAACAGCCCGCGCACTGGGGTGGCGGGCTGTTCAATTTGTGAATGCGGCTCAGTGCCAGTCTGAACTGGCTGAGCTGGGCTGGCTCTGATCGTTTGGGCGATCAGGCCTTGTGATCACGCGTCCACGGTGTCGCTCAGGGCCTTGCGCATCTTCTTCATCGCGGCCACTTCGATCTGACGGATGCGTTCGGCGCTGACGCCATAGACCGCAGCCAGATCGTGCAAGGTCATGCCGCCTGAGCCGTCGTCATTGACCTTGAGCCAACGCTCTTCCACGACACGGCGGCTGCGCTCATCCAGCTGTTCCAGTGCCATGGCGATGCCATCGGTGGCCAGCCAATCGCGGCGGTGTGCCTCGATCACGCGCGTAGGCTCATGGACCTCATCCGAGAGGTAGCTCATGGGGGCGATGACACCTTCGTGTTCTTCGTCGGCGGGTGCTTCCAGGGCTACGTCACCGCCGGACATGCGTGTTTCCATCTCGATGACGTCCTCGGGGCGCACGTTCAGTTCTTGCGCCACGCGGTGGATCTCCGAGTCGCTGAAGCCGGCTCGGCCTACATGGTCGTTGCCTTCTTCACCCTTGAACTGGTGCTTCATCGAGCGCAGGTTGAAGAACAGCTTGCGCTGGGCCTTGGTCGTGGCGACCTTGACCATGCGCCAGTTCTTCAGGATGTATTCGTGGATCTCGGCCTTGATCCAGTGCATCGCATAGCTGACCAGGCGCACGCCCTGGTTCGGGTCGAAGCGCTTGACGGCCTTCATCAGGCCGACATTGCCTTCCTGGATCAGGTCGCCGTGGGGCAGGCCATAGCCCAGGTATTGGCGCGAGATCGACACCACCAGGCGCAGATGCGAAAGCACCAGCTTTCCGGCGGAATCGACATCGCCCTGCTCCTGCAGCTTGCGGGCGAACGAGACTTCCTCTTCGGCGGTCAGCATGGGCATGCGGTTGACGGCCGAGATATAGGCGTCGAGATTGCCCAGCGAGGGCACGGGGGCCCAGCTGTTGCGGACGGTGAGGGCAGCGGTGTTGTTCATGGACATCTCAGATACCTCCAAGCTCCTTTGGTTCCACACATATTAGCACTCGTGACGGACGAGTGCTAAACGCTGGGGCTATTCCGGGGTTGACCGGATTTGCGGGGCCCGGCTGGCAGTGTCTGCTAACTTTGGCTCAGTGGCTTGAGCCAGATCAGCTGCGGAGGCCCTTGCTCAGGCCAGGCCCATCTGCTCGCTGCTCATCAAGCCTTCGATGTCCATCAGAATCAGCATGCGCTCGCCGACGCGGCTGATGCCGGTGATGAAGCGGGTGTCCATAGACGAGCTGACCTCGGGTGCGGGCTTGATGTCGGCCGGGTTGAGCTCCAGCACATCGGACACCGAGTCGACCACCACGCCCATCACCCGGGAGCGCACATTGAGCACGATCACCACGGTGGAGCTGTTGTAGTCGGCCGTGCCGCCCATGCACAGACGCAGGTCGATGATGGGCACGATGGCGCCGCGCAGATTGACCACGCCCTTCATGAAGTCGGGCGCATAGGCCACCCGGGTCGGAGCCTCATAGGAGCGGATCTCCTGAACGCGCAGGATGTCGATGCCGTACTCCTCGGCGCCCAGGCGAAAGCTCAGGTACTGGCGGGTGGCCGCAGCCTGGATGGTGCTGAGTTCGGTCTGGCCGCGCAGGGCAATATCGGTGGAGCTCATGGTGGGGCGCAATCAAATCGACGGAAATAGGTGTGGCAGGCGGGTGCAAATCCGGGCTCTGTATTTTGCGCATGCTCCGGGCCCCTACCGGCCTGCAGAGAGTGAGAAATTTCTCGTATCCCCGAACTGAATCGGCGGTCAGCCGAAGCGCGTCTCCATCACGTCCAAGAGCTCATCGAGCACGCACAGCAGTTCGGGCACATTGACCGGCTTGGTCAGGTAGCGATAAACGCCCTGTTGGTAGGCCGCCTCCATGTGCAGGGGCAGGGCGTCGGCCGAAACCACCACCACCGGCGTGTCGGCGGTTTCATGGTGCTTTCGGAGCTGGTTCAGCACGTCCATGCCATTCATGTCGGGCAGGTGCATGTCCAGCAGGATCACGTGGGGCGGGTGGGCCCGCGCGGCGGCGATGCCGGCCTGGCCGGTCATGGACACCAGCAGTTCGACCTGCGGGCGCTGCGCCAGTATGCCGCGCATCACCTCGGCATTGGTCTCGTTGTCCTCGATGTAATGGACCATGCGCTTGCGGTACTCGGGCGGCAGGCCGGGTGCCGTGTCGCGCACCGGCCGCACGCCGGAGGGCTCGACGGCGCGTGGCAGGGTGACGATGAAGGATGACCCTTCGTCCTTGGTGCTGCGCACCTTCAAGGTGCCGCCCATCAGTTCGACCAGGCGTTTGCAGATCACCAGGCCGATGCCGGTGCCCTCGGTGGCGCTGTGTTCGCGGCCCAGGCGGTTGAAGGGCTCGAACATGGCGGCCAGCTGCTGCTCGCTCATGCCCAGGCCGGTGTCGGTGACGGCCAACTCCAGATAGTCCGGCCCCAGCACCCGTGTGGCGATGTGGATGCGTCCATGCTCGATGTTGTACTTGACCGCATTGCTGAGCAGATTGGTCAGCACCTGCTTGAGCCGGGTGGCATCGGCCAGCACCAGGGCGGCATCCGGGTGCAGGGCCCGGGTCACCGAGAGGCCGCGCTGCTCGGCGTCGTTGTGCACCATGGCCAGGGCCCAGGCCAGCAGGTCGGGCAGCGACAGCGACTCCACCGTCAGCTTGATCGCGCCGGACTCGATGCGCGACAGATCCAAGGTGTCATTGATCATCTCCAGCAAATGCCAGCCGGCCTGCTGCACCTGCATCATCCAGCCCTGCTGGCGCTGGCTCAGCGGATGCTCGCGGTCCA
>NZ_SCTN01000592.1 GCF_004297345.1 Aquabacterium sp.
CTCCACCGCAAGTCGAGCAAAGCTTGCTGCCATTTTCGCCATCCGCAGCATTATCCCAGTTGGCTTGCTCAGTACCTTTTCGAACCCGCGATGGACGCTTAGTCACATCTTGCTGGTCGTCACTACCTGCTCCATTTTGAGCACTGGTATTGTCAGCCCCGTTGAATATCAGCCCACCAAAGACATTGTTCTGGAAGTTGTCCCAAGCCTTGCCTGGGGTGGTCAGCAAATTCCGCAAGCCCCGCACGGATGAGTCCACGGAAGACCCAATGGCATCCCACAGCTTTGCTCCGGCAGACGGTGCTTGAGACGCTGGAATTGCATCTCCAGAGGCATCAAGCTGATAGCCTCCACCAATAGCTGTCGCACTTGCGCCAGTGACCATCATGGTCCTGAGGACAGCCTGAGCGACATTCACAGACGGATATGACGACTGCGACTGAGTGCTCAGCGGGCTTTGCGGCGTCAAACCAGAAGGATCGACACTGTTGATGGGGTTGCCCCCCACATAGGCGTAGGCATTGATACCGCCTTGCAAACCGACAGGATCCCTGGACAAGAAGGCTGCGATGCCAGGCGAGTAATAACGAGCTCGCATGAACACTAGGCCGGTCTCATCCGGCTCTCTGCCTGCATAGCCGTATTGCACGCTTTGAGGCACAGTGCCGCTAAGCTTGTTACCCCACGCATCGAATCGTTGTGTCTGCGTGGTGGTGTCAGCGTTGTTGCTGATCCCCACAATGCTGCCCAAGCCATCGGCGTGGTAGTAGCTAGCCGTGCCGTAGGTGGCGGCGCCCGTCACCGCAGCGCGAATCACGGGGTCATCCGTGCCGCCACCACTGGTGTACACAGCCGTGGGCGTAGTCCAGGTGCTGGGGTATTCGGCGTAGATGTCCTGTGCGTCATAGACCCACTGCGTGGTGACACCGCCAACGACCTTCCTGACCCGGCGTCCACCGTCGTCATAGCCGTAGTTGACGGTTGTCGAGCCGCTGACCACTTGCTGCAACTGGTTCAGCGCATCCCAGGTATAAGTGCGCGTGCCGTCGCTGGTGATATTGCCGTTGGCATCGTGGGCCAAGGCCGCCTGCAGTGGGCCAGTCACCGTGCCGCTGTGGATCTCCGTCAACTGATTGGCCGCATCATACTTGTAGGCCGTCACGGTCGGACTGCTTTGCCCAACCGAGCGCGTCAGCCGGTTGTTCAGCGCGTCATAGCTGTAGTTCTCCTGCTGGGCCGCCGTGCCATTGCCGACCTGCGTCAGGCGCTTGAGTTCGTCATAGGTGTAGCTCGATGTGATCGACGAGCCGCCGATGTTGTCCGCCACATTGACACGGTTGCCCACGCCGTCATAGGCGTAGTCGTGCTGGCTGATGATGTGCGAGGCCGTATCGTTGTTGATCACCTGATGCAGCGAGTTGTCCTCGTTGTAGGTCAGGTGCGAGGACAAACCATTGGGCATCGTGCGCTGAATCAGCCGACCTGCAGCATCCATCTGGTAGGCGATGGTGTCGCCGTTTGGCGCGGTGATGCTAGCCAGGCGGCCCACCGGGTCATACAGGTAGTTTGTCTTGCGGCCATCCGTGTCCGTGATGCTGTTGAGCAAGCCGCCTGGGCTCCAGTCATAGGTCAGCGATTTGTTCGAGCGCCCATCGGCCACCAAGATCTGGCGATGCGCCGCATCGTAGGCGTAGGTGTAGTTCACCTCCGGGTGACTCGCGGTCAGCACCTGGCCCAGTGCATTGCGGGTGTAGGTGGTCTTGCGCCCGCCTTGTTCCGTACGGGTCAGCAGTTGATGCCCAATATCCCAGGTATAGGTCGTGACCTGTGTCTTGGGGTCGGTCGTCGTCTGGACGTTGTTGTTGGCGTCATAGGCATAAGTCCATGAACGGCTCAAACCATCGGTACTCGTGATCTTGCGATCAAAGTCGTCAAAGGTCTGCCCCATTTGAACCGTGGTGACATCGCTTGAGCTGGTCGTGCACGGGCTGGGTGTATAGCCCGCAGCCACCTGTTTCAAGCGGCCCAGCGCGTCGTAGGTGTTGACCGTGACCGGACACACCGTCCCATGCGCACTGTCGGTGTACTGTGGGCCAACGATGCGCGAAGGCCGGTTGAGTTCATCGTAGCTGGTCGTCGTCACCCGGTTCGACAGGCCGCTGCCCGCTGCAGGCACATCCGCAACAGTGGTGATGTTGCC
>NZ_SCTN01000451.1 GCF_004297345.1 Aquabacterium sp.
GGCGACATGCTTGAAGCCATCCGCCATCAACTGACGCAGCGCTACCAGGAGCCCCACCGGGCGTATCACGGCATGGCCCACATCGAGGCCTTGCTGCAAGGGCAGCTGGCGCATCGTGATCTCATCCAGGATCACCAGGCTGTGATGCTGGCGATCTGGTTTCACGATGCCATCTACGACACCCATCAGCACGACAACGAGGAGCGCAGTGCTTTGCTGGCTGGCGACATGCTCGTGCAAGCAGGGGCCTCGTCCACATTGATCGACTCGGTGCAGCGCAAGGTGCGCGCCACGCATCGCCATGAGTGGACCGATGACGACACGGATACGGCCGTCTTTCTCGATCTGGATCTGGGCATCCTGGCGGCATCGCCCGATGCGTATGACCGTTACGCCGATCAGGTGGCGCAGGAGTACAACTGGGTGCCCGAGTTGGCCTACAAGCCAGGGCGGGCCAAGGTGCTGCAAGCCTTTCTGGATCGGCCTCAGATCTATTTCACGCCGGCCTTGCGTGCCTTGTGGGAAGACCGGGCCCGCGCCAACCTGCAACGTGAAATCGTCGCGCTGACGGCTTGACCATCAGCGCGGCGTTCGTCGCTTCTTGGATCAGGCTTGCTTTGCTGCTGCCTGGCCTGCAGTCGATTCCTTCAAACCAAACTGGCGCATCAGCTTGGCGCGCTTGGCGGGCAGGAAGTTGATGCGGTCTACATCGCCGCCCACGGCATTGATCACGCGCTTGTCCATGATGGCGAACCACAGCGGGGGCACATAGGCTGCCAGGAACATGCCGAAGTAGCCGGAGGGCAGGGTGGGCAGTTCAGGGAAGTTGCGCAGGGACTGGTAGCTGCGGGTCGGGTTGGCGTGGTGGTCCGAGTGGCGCTGCAGGTGGAACACGACCAGGTTGGACGCGATGTGGTTGCTGTTCCATGAGTGGTGCGGCTGGCAGTGTTCGTAGCGACCATCGGCCTTCTTCTGGCGCAGCAGGCCGTAGTGCTCGATGTAGTTGGCCGAGGTCAACTGGAAGGCGCCCCAGAAAGCGACGACCGCCAGGATGGGGATCATCTTCGGGCCGAAAGCCAGTGTCAGGCCGCCGTACAGCAGGGCAGTCATCAGGCCGGCTTGCAGGATCTCGTTGTCCAGGCTCCAGACGGATTTGCCGGCACGGTCCAGGCGTTCGGTTTCCAGATCCCAGGCACGGAAGTAGGCGCCGGGCAGTTCACGGAACATGAAGCGGTAGATCGTCTCGCCCATCTTCGAGGAAGCTGGATCTTCCGGCGTCGCCACATGGCGATGGTGGCCACGGTTGTGCTCGATCGAGAAGTGGCCGTAGCCGCCCAGCGCCGAGTTGAACAAGCCCATCTTGCGGCCGATCCAGTCCTTCTTGTGGCCCAGCTCGTGGCTGAGGTTCAGGCCGAAGCCCAGCATGGAGCCCGTCACGACGGTGGTGGCCAGCCAGTCATACCAGGGCAGCTCATGCGTGGCCAGGAACACCACGTTGAACAGCAAGCCGCCCCACAACACGGGCACCACGGCGTAGTTGATCCAGCGGTAGTAGCTGTCGGCCTCCAGGCGGGGCACGGCGGCCTCGGGTGGGTTGCTCAGGTCTTCGCCCAGGATGGCGTCCAGCAGGGGGATGCCCAGGTACAGCGCGATCATGCTGGCGAAGAACCACAGGCTGTGGGTGTAGCCGTTCAGATAGGCCACAGGGCCCACGACGACGGCAGCGGGTGCGATCACCGACAGCAGCCACATCGCTTTCTTGCGATCGCGGTAGCTGGCCGGGTCCTGGGTGTGCAGCGGCAATACAGTGCTCATTGATGTGTCTCCTCAAGTTCCTTGAACCATGGTGAGACTGTGCGTTTTTCGGGCTCGACACGACACCGCAAGCGCTGGCAGAATATCGTCATTTAGTGACAAGGCGACCGACAGGAAAACGTCGACATGCACGCTCCCGTGGACTGGCTCAAGCCATCCTTGCACCCTGTTTATGCCCGGCTGATCTGCGCGGAGTTGCGGCGTCGCGGCTTCAGCGAGGAAGAGATCGTCCAGGGCACACGGCTGAACTGGGCGGAGCTGCACGGCAGCAACCTGTTCCTGAGCTTCGAACAGATCCGCCGCTTGATCCTGCGGGCGCTGGAGCTGACGCAATGCCCCTGGTTGGGCCTGCAAGTCGGGCAGATCACGCAACTGTCGACCCATGGCGCCTTGGGCTACGCCGGCATGGCCGCCAGCAATGTGGGTGAGGTGATGATGCTGTTGCAGCGCTTCACCGATGTCCGCCTGCGCCTGGCACGGTTTGATATCGACACGCGCGGCGGCTTTGCACTTGTGCTTACCGAGGTGTTGACATCACCCGATGTGCGCGAGTACCTGATGGGCAACTACGTGGCTGGTTTTTTGCGCCTGCTGGAAACCATCACCGGGCAGGACTTGCTGGATCGGGTGACGGTGCACTGGCCCTTCGACGAGCCGCCCTGGAGCCAGAAGTACCGGGACTTCTGCCCCCGCAGTGATTTTGGCGCCGAGCAATTGCGCATCGACATGCCGCCCGAGTTGCTGCATTGCCCCAGCCTGGCACCTGATCCGGAAACCTACCGCACGGCGCTGCGCGATTGCGAGCGCCAGCTCCAGCAAATCCAGTTGGGCACGGTGACGGTTCGCGTGCAGCGCCGCCTGCTGGGTTGTGATGGCAGCTATCCCTCGCTGGAGCAAATGGCCGAGATGGAGCATGTGTCCGTGCGCACCCTTATTCGCCACCTGCGCGAAGAGGGCATGACCTACCAGCGACTGCTGGATGGCGTGCGGGAAGAGCTCGCGTGCTGGCTGCTGGTGCATACCAGCCTGAGCGTGGAGGCCATCGCCGAAAAGCTGGGTTATCAGGACACCTCCAACTTCAGCCGCACGTTTCGGCGTTGGCTGGGTGTCACGCCCAGGGATTTTCGGCAATCCAGGGTAGACCACAGCCTGGCCACAACGCCGCCGGGCTGAATCCGGGGGCTGGCCTTCTTACAATGCGCGGATGCCTTTCGTACACCTGCGCTCTCACACCGAATTCTCAGTCGTTGACGGTACCGTCCGCATCGACGACCTGGTCAAGGCCGCCGCCAAGGACAACCAGCCCGCCGTGGCGGTCACCGACCTGAGTAACCTGTTTGGCGCGCTCAAGCTGTACAAGGCCGCGCAGAAGAAGGGCGTTCAGCCCATCATCGGCGCTGATGTGTGGGTGGAGCCGGAAGAAGCCGGCAAGGCGCCCACGCGCTTGCTGCTGCTGATCCAGAACCGCAAGGGTTACCTGCGCTTGAGCGAGTTGCTGGGCGAAGCCTGGACGGCGCCAGGCCAGCGCAGCCATGCCTGGGTGCACTGGGCGTCCCTGTCATCCAACAACGAAGGGCTGATCTGCCTGTCTGGCGCCGAAATGGGCATGGTGGGGCAGGCTTTGCTGATGGGCGATGCGGCCAAGGCCGAAGCCCAGGCGCGCAAGCTGGCCGACACCTTCCCCAACCGCTTCTACATTGAATTGCAGCGGGGTGGTCACAGCACGAACGAGCCGTATATCCGCGATGCCGTGCCCCTGGCCGCACGTTTGAAGCTGCCTGTGGTGGCCACGCATCCCATCCAGTTCCAGGAGCCGGACGATTTCCAGGCCCACGAGGCGCGCACCTGCATCGCCGAGGGCGAGACGCTGGGCAACCCCAAGCGCATCAAACGCTTCACGCGGGACCAGCACTTCAAGACCACCGCCGAGATGAAAGCCTTGTTTGCCGACATCCCCTCGGCGATTGCGAACACGGTGGCCATCGCGCGTCGGTGCTCGCTCACGCTGGTGCTGGGCAAGCCGCAACTGCCCAACTTCCCCACGCCCATCATGCCCAATGGCGAGCCGCAGCCCATGGAAGACTTCTTCCGTGAGTTGTCGCATGAAGGCCTGAACGAACGCCTCATTCACCTCTTTCCGGATGAGACGGAACGTGAGAGGCAGCGCCCTGACTATGTCGAGCGTCTGGACTTCGAGATCAACACGATCTTGAACATGGGCTTCCCCGGCTACTTCCTGATCGTGCAGGACTTCATCAACTGGGCCAAGAACAACGGCTGCCCGGTGGGGCCGGGCCGGGGCTCCGGAGCCGGTTCGCTCGTGGCCTATGCGCTCAAGATCACCGACCTGGATCCGCTCAAGTACAACCTGCTGTTCGAGCGCTTCCTGAACCCTGAGCGGGTCTCGATGCCTGACTTCGACATCGACTTTTGCCAGGGCAACCGCGACCGCGTCATTGACTATGTGAAGGATCGCTATGGCCGCGAGGCCGTGTCCCAGATCGCCACCTTCGGCACCATGGCCGCCAAGGCCGCCTTGCGTGACGTGGGCCGTGTGCTGGGCATGGGCTACGGCCATGTGGACAGCATCGCCAAGCTCATCCCCGCGCCACCCGGCAAGACGGTGACCCTGGCCAGGGTGCCCGCCGAGCCCGATCCCGGCATCATCTACGCCCGCAAGGAAGCGCCCGAGCTGGAAGAGCGCGAGAAGGCCGAAGAAGAAGTGGCCTCGCTGCTGGAGTTGGCCATGCGCGTGGAAGGCATGGTGCGCAATATCGGCATGCACGCCGGGGGCGTGCTGATTGCACCGGGCAAGATCACCGACTTCTGCCCACAGTACATGCAGCCAGGCAGCGAGTCTGCTGTGAGCCAGTACGACAAGGACGACGTGGAAGCCATCGGCCTGGTGAAGTTCGACTTCCTGGGCCTGGCCACGCTGACCATTCTGGAGCTGGCCAAGGACTACATCATTGCCCGCCACCCGGATCAGAAGGACTTCGACTTCGCCAAGATCCCGCTGGACGATGCGGCCTCCTACCGGCTGCTGTCAGAAGGCAAGACCGTGGCTGTGTTCCAGCTTGAATCCCGCGGGATGCAAGGCATGCTGCGCGACGCCAAGCCCAGCGTCTTCGAGGACATCATTGCACTGGTGGCGCTGTACCGACCAGGCCCGATGGACCTGATCCCTTCCTTCTGTGCGCGTAAGCATGGCCGCGAAGCGGTGGAATATCCACACCCGCTGATGGCATCGGTGCTCGAAGAGACCTACGGCATCATGGTCTACCAGGAGCAGGTGATGCAGGTGGCCCAGAAGGTCGGGGGCTACTCGCTGGGCGGCGCCGACATGCTGCGCCGCGCGATGGGTAAAAAGAAGGTCGAGGAGATGGCCGAGCACCGCTCGATCTTCGCGGCCGGTGCAGCCAAGAATGACATCAGCCAGAAGCTGGCCGATGAGATCTTCGACTTGATGGAGAAGTTCGCCGGCTACGGCTTCAACAAGTCGCACGCCGCCGCGTATGCCTTGCTGGCCTATCACACGGCCTGGTTGAAGGCGCACTACACCGCCGAATTCTTCTCAGGGAATATGAGCGTGTCGAGTGACGACACGGACAAGCTCAAGATCTTCCATGACGATGCCACGCAGAACTTCGGCATCACCTTCACACCGCCTGATGTGAACCAGGGCGAGTGGCGTTTCGTGCCCACGGGCGACAAGACCATCTGCTACGCGCTGGGTGCCGTCAAGGGCACGGGGCAGGGCGCCATCGAGGCTTTGGTGCGCGAGCGCAAAGAGAACGGCCCTTTCAAGAGCTTCTTTGATTTCTGCGCGCGTGTTGACCGCAAGCAAGTCAACAAGCGTGTGGTTGAAGCCTTGATCAAGGCCGGTGCCTTCGACGCACTCGAACCGCATCGTGCTGGCTTGCTGGCCAGCGTGGGCCTGGCTTTCGAATACGCTGACACCCTGGTGGCCAATGCCGATCAAGGTGGCCTGTTCGACTTTGGCGACAGCCATGCGGCTTCGACTAATGAGCCCGATCTGGTGCCCACCGAGATGTGGACGCTCAAAGAGCGCCTCTCGCTGGAGAAGACGGCCATTGGCTTCTACCTCTCCGGTCACCTGTTTGATGAAGCCGAATCGGAAGTACGCCGCTTTGCCCGCCAACGTATCGGTGACCTGAAAGACAGCCGCGATCCGCAAGTGGTGTCCGGCATCGTCAGCGAGTTGCGCGTCATCAACGGCACACGTGGCCGCGTGGCCATCTTCAAACTGGACGACAAAAGTGACGTGATCGAAGCCGTGGCCAACCAGGACACGCTGGACGCCAACAAGGACCTGCTCAAGGATGATGAACTTGTCATCATCACCGGCAAGGTTCAGACCGACCGCTTCTCGGGTGGCTTGCGCCTGAACGTGCAGCAGGTGATGAGCCTGCCTGCGGCGCGCTGCCGCTATGCGCGCTTTGTGCGCGTGCAGGCCAAGGACCAGAAGTTCCCGATTGCCGATGTGTTGCGTGAGTTCCCGGCGCGCCGCATCGAGGCGCCTCAGCCTGACTTGCCCGATACCGTGCAAGGCCTGCCTGTGAAGGTGGTCATCGAGCGCCGCACACCGGAGATATCCGCGCGCGCCGAAGTGGACTTGGGGGACAGCGCCCGCGTCTTCCCGAGCGACCAGGCCATGCAGCGCTTCAAGGAGTTGATGCCTGAGGCTCAAGCCACGGTGGTGTACGGCGAGGGTTGACGCAAGGGTGCTTGCAAATGGGGTAATACTGTACGAAAATACAGTATGTCGGTTGTGCAGCCCTTACCAGATTCGCGCAAGTTGAGCGCCCCTCGCAAGGGGCGCGGCACGACGACGCAGATTGCGCACCGCTTCGAAGGCGCGCAGCGCCAGGTGGACGAACACCTTGAGCCGTCCTCTTTGGATGACGCCATGCTTTGGGGTGAGGATGGTGAATCTGCACCCATCCAGACGCAGGTCTCGCCCGAGCAGGCGCGTAGCATCCTGTCTCGCAATGACTCTCCTGATATTCCCTTTACCTGGTCGATCAACCCTTATCGCGGTTGCGAGCATGGCTGTATCTACTGCTATGCCAGGCCTACACATAGCTACCTGAACTTGTCCCCTGGGCTGGACTTTGAAACCAGGCTGGTGGCCAAGGTCAATGCGGCTGATCTGTTGCGGCGCGAGCTGGCGCGTCAGGCGCATGAACCATCACCCATCAACATCGGGTCGGCCACGGATCCCTATCAACCGGTAGAGCGCGAGTGGCGCATCACGCGTGGCGTGCTGGAAGTGCTGTGTGCCTGCCAGTATCCCTTCACCATCGTGACCAAGTCCAGCGGTGTCGAACGTGATCTCGATTTGTTGGCCGTGGCGGGTGCGCGCAAGCAGGCCTACGTGATGATCAGCATCACGACGCTGGACAGTGATTTGTCCAGGCGACTGGAGCCACGTGCAGCCGCGCCTCTGCGGCGATTGCAGACCGTGCGGAGGCTGGCGCAAGCTGGCGTGCCCGTTGGCGTGAACGTGGCGCCCATCATCCCGTTTCTCAACGAACCCGAGATCGAGCAGATCATCGAGGCAGCCGCTCAAGCGGGCGCCATGAACATCCACTACACGGTGGTGCGATTGCCCTGGGAGGTCAAGCCTTTGTTCGAAGAGTGGCTGATGCACCATGTGCCAGACAAGGCAGCACGCATCATGGCGCGCGTGCGCGAGCTGCGCGGGGGCAAAGACTACGATGCGGACTTCAACCTGCGGATGAAGGGCGAAGGCGTGTGGGCCAAATTGATTGCGCAACGCGTGCGTAAGGCAGCCGCACGCCACGGCATGGGGCGTCTGGCGCTGGAGTTGGACAGCAGCTGCTTTGATCGCACCGTCTTGCATCAGCAAGACGAGGTACAGCTGGGCTTGTTCTGAGCGGTGTGCTCGTTACTGGATGATGGGCATGTCCTGCTCAATCGGCTTGTCGCCATCGAACAGGTGTTCCACTTCGCGATCGCCCAGGCGGCTGTCGCCGTCATGCTCATCGTCTTGCTCGTCGGTGGGTGAGGTCACCACGGGCAAGGGGTCGAGGGATCGCCAGGCTGGGGTGCTGATCAAGGCGCTGGTGACCAGGCCCGAGATCCGTGCCGTCCACCAGATGGTGCCGATGGACAGGCCCAACCCTGTCGAATAGCTGGCTACCTTGGTCAGCTGGATGCGTTGCCCCAGCTCCTCGTCATGCGTGCCACTCTTGGGCTCCATGGTGCTTTGAGCAGGCAGTGCATGGGTGACGCTGCTCAGGCGGGGAAGGATGAGGTTGATGTCTTGTACACGCTCCAGCGTGGGCTTGATGAGCTCCAGCAGCTGCGTGACTGTCGTGTGATCGCTGGTGCTGGTCCACACTGTGTTGCTGAAGTAGGTGTTGTTCGTTCCTGCAAACAAAATCTGGCGTGCGGCGCCATTGATGCCGGCAGGATGCGCACCGAGCCAGGCGCTGGTTTGTACGCGTTCGTGCAGGGCGTCAGGCACTGTCTCTGGTTCATGCGGCTTTGTTTCAGGCGTAGGCTTGGCGGCCGTGACCTGGGTGTCGCTGGCGCTGGGCTTGCTCGCAGGGGCGTTCGGCTCTGCCGTGGGAGGTGTGACGCTTTTGGGGTCCTGTTTGGCGTTGTCGGTGTTGGTGGTATCTGTGCTTGGCGGGGCGTTGATGATGGGCACAACGGTCACAACGGGCGCGACACCGTTTGCCTGAATGTTCATCATCCGTGTGCTGCTGCTGGCCAGTTGGCCGTTGAAGGCTTCATACGAGAAGCTGTCTGTGCCGCTGTACCCCGAGTCAGCGGTGTAGGTGAGCTGGCCGTTGCCCGCCATGCTCAGGCTGCCGTGTTGTGGGCCTTGAACGATGCGCACAGTCAAGGTGCCGCCGTCTGGGTCGCTGGCGCCATTGAGCAAGGTGCTGCTGGCCCAGTTCACCGAGGGGACGGCAGTGGCGTTCAGCGTGGCAGCACTCATGATGGGGTTGTCGGCCACAGGTGTCACTGTGATGGACACGGTTGACGTAGCCGTGCCGCCCTGGCCGTCTGATACGGTGACGGTGAAGCTGTCGCTGCCGTTGAAGTTGGCTGTGGGCACGTAGCTGAAACTGCCGTCAGCCTGCACGGTCACACTGCCGTGCGCAGGGTTGCTGCCCTTGGCATAGCTCAGCGTGTCGCCTTCGACATCGGTGCCCGTGACTTGCCCGGTGATGGTGGTGTCTTCTGCACCGGAGGTCGTCACATCGGTGGTGACCGGCGCATCGTTGACCGGTGTGACGGTGATGGAGATGGTCGATGTGGCGGTGCCGCCCTGGCCATCTGATACGGTGACGGTGAAGCTGTCCGCGCCGTTGAAGTTGGCCGTGGGCGTGTAGCTGAAGCTGCCATTGCCGTTGACCGTGACGCTGCCATGCGTGGGGTCGCTACCTTTGGTGTAGCTCAAGGTGTTGCCTTCCACATCGTTGCCAACAACTTGGCCGGTGATGGTGCTGTCTTCGGCGCCGGAGGTGATCACATCATTGGTCGTGGGTGCATCGTTGACTGCCGTGACGGTGATGGCAACCGTGGAGGTCGCCGTGCCACCTTGCCCATCTGAAACGATGACCGTGAAGCTGTCACTGCCGTTGAAGTTGGCCGTGGGCGTGTAGCTGAAGCTGCCATCGGCCTGCACGGTGACGCTGCCATGCGCAGGGTTGCTGCCCTTGACATAGCTCAGCGTGTCGCCTTCCACATCGGTGCCCGTGACTTGCCCCGTGATGACGGTGTCTTCCGGGCCGGATGCCGCCAGATCATTGGTGACAGGTGCATCGTTGACGGGCGTGACGGTGATGGAAACGGTTGAAGTGGCCGTACCGCCGTGTCCGTCAGATACCGAGACCGTGAAGCTGTCGCTGCCATTGAAATTGGCCGTGGGCGCGTAGCTGAAGCTGCCATCACTGTTGACGGTGACGCTGCCATGCGTAGGGTCGCTGCCCTTGGCGTAGCTCAGGGCATTGTTATCGGCGTCAGTGCCCGTGACCTGGCCTGTGATTGCTGTGTCTTCGGCGCCGCTGACAGCGATGTTGTAGGTCACGGGCGCATCGTTGATGGGCGTGACGGTGATGGCTACGGTCGAGGTGGCCGTACCGCCCTGGCCGTCCGAGACCGTGACCGTGAAGCTGTCACTGCCGTTGAAGTTGGCCGTGGGCGTGTAGCTGAAGCTGCCATCGCTGTTGACCGTGACGCTGCCGTGGGCTGGGTTGCTGCCTTTGGCGTAGCTCAGCGTGTCGCCGTCCACATCGCTGCCGCTGACCTGCCCTGTGATGACCGTGTCCTCGGCGCCGCTGGCGGTCACGCCGCCGGTGGTGGGCGCATCGTTGACCGGTGTGACGGCGATGGACACGGTCGAGGTGGCTGCGCCGCCCTGGCCATCCGACACGGTGACGGTGAAGCTGTCGCTGCCGTTGAAGTTGGCGATGGGCGTGTAGCTGAAGCTGCCATCAGCGTTGACCGTGACGCTGCCGTGAGTGGGGTCGCTGCCTTTGGTAAAGCTCAGCGTGTTGCCGTCTACATCGCTGCCCATGACTTGCCCGGTGACGATGTTGTCTTCGGCGCCGGAGGCGTTCACATCCTGGGTGGTCGGGGCATCGTTGACTGGGGTGATGCCCACGCTCACGGTCGATATCGTGGTGCCGCCTTGCCCGTCAGACACCAGCACGGTGAAGCTGTCCGTGCCGTTGTAGTTGGCTGTGGGCGTGTAGCTGAAGCTGCCATCGCTGGCCACTGTCACCTGGCCATGTGTCGGGTCGCTGCTGACCTGGTAGCTCAGCGTGTCGCCTTCCACATCGCTGGCCGTGATGGCGCCTGTGATCACCGTGTCTTCCGCACCGCTGACGCTGGGGCTATTGCTCACCGGCGCATCGTTGACGGGCGTGATGGTGATGGACACCGTGGACAGCACACTGCCGCCGTTGCCGTCCGAAACAGTGACCGTGAAACTGTCGCTGCCATTGAAGTTGGCCGTGGGGGTATAGCTGAAGCTGCCGTCGCTGTTGACACTGACGCTGCCGTGGTTAGGGTCGCTTGTCTTGGTGTAGCTCAGCGTATCGCCGTCCACGTCATTGGCCGTGATGGCGCCCGTGACGACCGTGTCTTCCGCACCGACAACGCCGGGGTTGTTGGCCGTCGGCGCATCATTGACCGCCGCGATGGTGACGTTCACGGTGGCCGTGGCGGTGCCGCCTTGCCCGTCAGAAACGGTCACAGTGAAACTGTCCGTGCCGTTGTAGTTGGCGTTGGGCGTATAGACAAAGTTGCCATTGGCCGCCACGCTGACGCTGCCATGCGTTGGATCCGTGGCCTTGGTGTAGCTCAAGGGGTTGCCGTCCACATCCGCGCCCGTGACCTGCCCCGATATGGCCGTGTCTTCGTTGCCGCTGACGCTCACGTCGTTGGCCGTTGGCGCGTCATTGACAGCGGCAATGGTGACATTGATGGTCGAGGTGGTCGTGCCGCCTTGCCCATCGGAGACGGTGACGGTGAAGCTGTCTGTCCCGTTGTAGTTGGCGGTAGGCGTGTAGCTGAAGCTGCCATCGTTGTTGACGG
>NZ_SCTN01000452.1 GCF_004297345.1 Aquabacterium sp.
GAAGCTCTTCTCTCACGAGAAGATCGAGACCAGCAACACGCTGATGATCGTGCTGACGCTGTTCGTGGTGCTCTTCGGGGCACTGGTCGAAATCGTCCCGCTGTTTTTCCAGCACAGCACGACCGAGCCCGTTCCTGGTCTGAAGCCCTACACCTCGCTGCAACTAGCAGGTCGTGACATCTATCTGCGTGAAGGCTGCTACAACTGCCACTCGCAGATGATCCGTCCCTTCCGCGCCGAGACGCTGCGCTACGGGCACTACTCCATGGCTGGTGAGTTCGTGTACGACCACCCCTTCCAATGGGGCTCCAAGCGTACCGGTCCTGACCTCCAGCGCGTAGGCGGCAAGTACTCCGACGAATGGCACCGTGCTCACTTGCACAATCCTCGTGACGTGGTGCCTGAGTCGAACATGCCTGCCTACCCTTGGCTGGAACAGAACAAGGTTGATCCTGCCGGCATGGCGCCTCGTATGAAGGCCCTTCGCACGGTGGGTGTGCCTTACACCGAAGCAGACATCGCCGGCGCAGCTGACGAAGTCAAGGACAAGACCGAGCTTGAAGCCGTGATTGCCTACCTGCAGGTGCTGGGCACGTCTGTCAAATAAGGAGCGACGCACATGGACATCATTGTCGTGAGAAGCATTTTCACCGTTGTGTGTCTGTGCGTTTTCGTGGGCATTGTTGCTTGGGCTTTCAAGCGCGGCAACAAGGCCCAGTTCGAGGAGGCAGGTCGCCTGCCCCTCGCTGAAGATTGACTGGAGGCTCAGATATGAGCGACTTCATTAACAGTGGATGGTCGTGGTACGTCATCGCGATCGTGGTGTTTGGGCTTGTCTACTGCGCCATCGTTCTGATTGGTGCAGCCAAGCACAAGGTCATTTATGACGCGCAAGGCAATGTCGATAAAACGACTGGCCACGTGTGGGACAGCGACCTGCGTGAGTTGAACAACCCGCTGCCTCGCTGGTGGCTCTTCCTGTTCATCATCACGCTGGCCTTTGCCGGCGGCTACCTGGCGCTGTATCCTGGTCTGGGCGATCACAAGGGGTCCCTGGGCTGGAGCTCCAAGGGCCAGCTGGAAGCTGAAATGGCCAAGGCCAAGGTTGAGCAGGACAAGATCTTCGCTGCGTTCAAGAACGCTTCGGTGGAAGATTTGGCCCGCGATCCCAAGGCTCACGCCATCGGTGAACGCCTGTTCCTGAACAACTGCGCGGCTTGCCACGGCTCTGACGCCAAGGGCAACAAGGGCTTCCCCAACCTGACCGACAACGATTGGCTGCACGGTGGTTCGCCTGAGAAGATCATCGAGACCATCACCCATGGTCGCCGTGGTCAGATGCCTGTGATGGCGCCTGCTGTGGGGTCGCCTGAAGAAGTTCGTCAGGTCGCCAACTATGTGTTGAGCCTTTCTGGTGCCGGTCACAACTCGATCTCCGCTGAGCTGGGCAAGGCCAAGTTCAAGCAGGTCTGTGCGGCTTGTCACGGTGCGGATGGCAAGGGTAACCAAGCGATTGGCGCCCCCAACCTGACGGACAAGATCTGGCTGCACGGGTTCGGTGAAGAAGCCATCATGAACATGGTCAACAAGGGCAAGCTCAACATCATGCCTGCACAGGAAACACGCCTGTCTGAAGACCAGATCAAGCTGGTTGCATCGTATGTGTGGAGCCTGTCGCATACAACACAGACGGCTGCTGCTCAATAAGGGCAGATTGATCGTGCAAAAGAGCCTGGCAAAAGCTTGATATCTGTCAAGCGGGGCTCTAAAGTCAAGCGGTGGATCACTGATTTTGATACCCTACAGGGTATTCATCAGTTCCACCGCTTTTTTGTT
Organism: Aquabacterium sp.; assembly: GCF_004297345.1. Taxonomy (GTDB): domain Bacteria; phylum Pseudomonadota; class Gammaproteobacteria; order Burkholderiales; family Burkholderiaceae_C; genus Aquabacterium. The sequence goes on from NZ_SCTN01000452.1 coordinate 1,837, forward strand.
TTTGCGCCATGACTGACTCCAGCACTAGCACCCCAGACCCCAAGCGTGTCATCCCCATCCAGCCTGATCCAGCTGCAGCGCAAGCGCGCCGGGAAGAGGTGGTCTCTCTCTACAAAAAGAGTGAGAAGATCTATGCCCGAGAGGTGGAGGGGTGGTTTGCCAATTGGCGCTATGTGCTGGTCTGGGTCACGCAGATTGCCTTCTACGGCACACCCTGGTTGATGTGGAACGATCGGCAAGCTGTCCTTTTCGATCTGAGCGTTCGCCGCTTCTACATGTTCAATCTGGTCCTGTACCCGCAGGACTTCATCTATCTCACGGCGCTGCTGGTCATTTCGGCATACGGCTTGTTCCTGTTCACCACGGTGGCAGGGCGTCTGTGGTGCGGGTACGCCTGCCCTCAAACGGTCTACACAGAGATGTTCATGTGGATCGAGAACAAGATCGAGGGCAACCGCGCCAAGCGCATGAAGATGGACAAGGCCCCCTGGACAGCAGAAAAGTTGGGGCGCAAGGTTGCCAAGCACGGCGCGTGGATCACGCTGGCTCTGTGGACGGGCTATACCTTCGTGGGGTATTTCACGCCGATTCGTGTGCTGGCTGCTGAGGTAGCCTCCTTCGGAATGGGGCCCTGGGAAGTGTTCTGGGTTTGCTTCTATGGTTTCGCAACGTACGGCAATGCTGGGTTCATGCGTGAGCAGGTGTGCAAGTACATGTGCCCCTATGCGCGCTTCCAGAGCGCGATGTTCGATCGCGATACTTTGATCATCAGCTACGACACCAAGCGTGGTGAGCCTCGTGGCTCGCGTTCACGCAAGGCCGATGCACAGGCCAAGGGGCAGGGCGACTGTATTGATTGCACCTTGTGCGTCCAGGTTTGCCCAACCGGCATCGACATTCGCAAGGGCTTGCAATACGAATGCATTGGCTGCGCTGCCTGCGTGGATGTGTGCGATTCCGTGATGGACAAGATGGGGGCGCCACGCGGCCTGATCCGCTATGCCACGCTCAACTCGATGGACAACGGTTGGGGGCGCAAGGAAATGTGGGCTCGGGTAACCCGGCCCCGGGTATTGATTTACACATCCATCCTGATGATCGTGGTGGGCGTTTTCCTCACCAGCCTGTACTCTCGGCCACCATTCCGTGTTGACGTGGTGCGTGATCGCGGATCCCTCGCGCGTATCGTGGACGATGGCTTCGTCGAAAACGTCTACCGCATTCAGTTGATGAACGCCAGCGAGTCCGTTCAGAAGTATCGGGTCGGCGTCGAGCAATTGAGTCAGTCGATTGTCAAGGGCGGAGACGACATCGTTCTGGGGCCAGCGGAGGCGCGCTGGGTCCCGATTTCCGTGAAAATCCCGCCTGAGGTCGCCGCTCGCATGGGTTCGGGCGCCTTCCCGATGACTGTGGTTGTCGATCAGCTCCGCCAAGGGGAGCAGCCTCAGTTCGACGTTCGAGAAAAATCTACATTCATGGTTCCTCGCTGAAGGACCGCAGGAGTATTCATGTCGCAAGCAGATCAAGCTGTATCACCGAACACGGCCGAGCAGTCCAAGCCCTGGTGGCGTTATCCGATCGTCTGGATGGTGATCGGCGGGCCAGCAGCCGTGGTGGTCGCTTCATTTTTTACAGCCTCGTTGGCTATCAGGCACGTGGATCCGGTGCTGGATACCTCGGTTGGCCAAGTGAAGGCACCCTCTGAGGCGCCTGCCATTCAGGCGCGCAATCATTCCGCAGAGCAGGCGCGTGAACCCGCAGAGCGGTAATTTCCCTAGGTCTGCCCCCCCCCGCATTTAGGGGTTAGTCCCGAATCCTTTGTTGATCTGACGTAGGAACATGTGTCTTGTGTCCCAGTTCAATGAAGGAGAACCGAATGACACAACGCGTTTTACACGCTGCTCAGATCTTGTGGCCGGCCTTTTTGGTCGCGGGTGTTCTTGAGATGGTGGTGTTCTCCTGGGTTGATCCGACCCAGTTGAGAGTTGGCCTGTGGCAACCAGATGCTCAGACGACTTACAGTCTCGCCTTTTTCGTGTTCTGGGGTTTGGTGACACTGTCATCTCTCCTGAGTCACTGGATGATGAAGGCTTCTGGCTCAGTTGCCGATCAGCGCAGGGCCCGTCGCCACGCACGACGCGAGCAAGTGCAACAAACCCATGCATGAATGAAAAAGGCCCGTCTTGACGGGCCTTTGTTCTATTCGCGGATACCTGGTGAGCAATCAGCAGCGCACGCTGTTGACGAGGGCTTTCAGTCCAGCTTCGTCCATGATCCGGATGTCGCGCTGCTTCACTTCCAGCAGGCCTTCTTCCTGGAACTTGGAGAAGGTGCGGCTGACCGTTTCCAGCTTCAGACCAAGATAGCTGCCGATTTCCTCACGGGTCATGCGCAGTACCAAGGCGGAGGCGGAGAAACCTCGAGCGTGCAAACGTTGGGTCAGGTTGAGCAGGAAGGCGGCGAGACGTTCCTCTGCGCGCATGCTGCCCAACAACAACATCACGCCGTGATCGCGCACGATCTCGCGACTCATGATCTTGTGGAACTGGTGTTGCAAATCCGAAAACTCGCGAGACAAGTCTTCCAGCTGCGAGTAGGGGATCACGCAAACTTGCGAGTCTTCCAGTGCGATAGCGTCACAGGCGTGACGGTCCGTGCTAATGCCGTCAAGTCCGAGCAATTCGCCCGCCATCTGGAAGCCGGTGACCTGATCCCGGCCATCTTCGGATGACACGCGGGTCTTGAAAAAACCGGTGCGCACAGCGTATACAGAGCGGAAAGGGTCGCCTGTGTGAAAGAGTGCGTCTCCGCGCTTCACAGTCTTGCGTGTGGCAACCAGGGAATCCAGGTGAGACAACTGAGGCGCAGATAGCCCCACAGGCAGGCACAACTCACGCAGGTTGCAGCTAGAACAGGCGACTTTGAATGTGTCGTATTTCATGGAACAGGCAGACGTACCGCATTGGTCGCTGTGAGTATGAGAACGAGCGGTCGAGTCAGCGGCAGAAACGTCTGTGATCGGAAAAGTACTGTTCAGCATGAGGAACCTCAATGGTTGCCCGATTGTTGCTGCTTCCCCGATGTAGACCTTGAGCCAGATCAACCCAGTAAGGCGACAGTTTGGCACAGTCCCTCGCATGAGTGAATCGGTTCTCCTATCAAATCACGCCGCTCCCGTCATTTCCGGGGAGATCCTGACGCGCCTGGACGTTGCCGGGCCTCGCTACACGTCTTATCCGACCGCTGATCGATTCGTCGAAGCTTATGGGCCTGCTCAGTACCTGCAAGCCTTGCAACAGCGGGTCGAGGGCGGCGGCGCCGTTGGCGGGGCAGCCACGCCGCTGTCGATTTATGTCCACATTCCGTTTTGCGAATCGGTTTGTTATTACTGCGCCTGCAACAAGGTCATTACCAAGCACCATGAGCGTTCGGCGGAGTACCTGGAAGCCTTGCGCACGGAAATCGACTTGACCGTCGAGCAGTTGGGCCGAGGTCAGGCGGTGTCGCAGCTGCATTTTGGTGGCGGTAGCCCCACGTTCTTGACGGACGACGAACTGGAAGGCTTGCTCACCACCTTGCAGTCCGCGTTCAGGTTTGTGCCAGGCGGTGAGTATTCGATTGAAATCGACCCTCGTACGATTGACGCCGGCCGCCTCAAGCGCCTGGCTGCCATGGGGTTCAACCGCTTGAGCTTTGGTGTGCAGGACTTTGATCCGCATGTGCAGCAGGCCGTACACCGGGTTCAGCCATTTGAACAAGTGGCCGAGTTGATGCAGGCTGCGCGCGCCGAAGGCTTCGAGTCCATCAACATGGACTTGATTTATGGCTTGCCCAAACAGTCCCTGGAGAGCTTTCAGCGAACCTTGAGTCAGGTTTCCAGCCTCAAGCCAGACCGTGTCGCACTTTACGCTTACGCGCATTTGCCGCAGCGTTTCAAACCGCAGCGCCGCATTGATGCATCGGCCCTGCCCAAGGCCGAGGACAAGATCGGCATGTTGTCGATGGCCATCAACCATTTTGGTGCGACAGGCTACGACTACATCGGAATGGATCATTTCGCGTTGCACCACGACAGCCTGGCTGTGGCGCGCAGACAAGGGCGCCTGCATCGGAACTTCCAGGGCTACAGCACCCATCCCGATAGCGATTTGATCGGCCTGGGCGTGTCCGCCATTGGTCGCGTGGGCGCGCACTACAGCCAGAACGCGAAGACGCTGGACGACTATTACGACTCCCTGCGTCGTCGTGAGTTCCCGATTGTTCGCGGCTTGATGTTGTCACGTGATGATCTGGTTCGCCGCGCGGTCATCATGGCCGTCATGTGCCAGGGGCGTGTGGACATCGAGTCCATCGAGCTCGCTTACCTGATCGATTTCAGGCAATACTTCGCCACTGAACTGCGCCAGTTGGAGCCGCTCGTGGAGTCGGGGTTGGTGCAACTGGAGTCTGATGGAGTTCGGGTCACAGCGCTGGGCTGGTACTTTGTGCGGGCCATTGCCATGGTCTTCGACCGGCACCTGCAGGCTGACAAGAAGGTCGAGCGCTTCTCGCGCATCATCTGACCTATCGACGCGAAGGAGCTGGGCATGCTGTCCAGCTTGATGCTGACTGCTTTCCTGATGGGCCTTGGCGGCGTGCCACATTGCGCCGCCATGTGTGGCGCTGCCTGCGCAGCCTTTCTGCCTCGAGGTGTGCCCCTTGTCAGCTTGCTCGGGCGTTGCCTGGGCTATGCATTGCTTGGCGCTGTGGCTGCAGCCAGTTTCGGCGCGGCTGCCCAGTGGGGGCGACATTTCGCCTTTTTGCAGCCTCTGTGGATGCTGGCTCAGGCGCTGGTCTTGGTGTTGGGCTTGCTGTTGCTGGTGACCGGAGGTATGCCTCGCTGGCTTGATGGTGTCGGGCAGCAGGTGTATCGCGCGTTGCGTGCCCGACTTTCCAGCAACGCCTTGTTTGCCGAAGGGGGTGCCCTGCGTCTGGTGTGGCCCTTTGTTGCCGGCATGGCTTGGGCCTTGTTGCCCTGCGGTTTGCTCTATGCCGCGGTCATGGTGGCGGCGCTGGCGCCTGATCCAATGGGCGGCGCGTTGGTCATGTTCTCTTTTGCATTGCCTGGTGCGTTTGGTGTGTGGGCTGCACCCGCTGTGTTGCGGTGGGTAGACTCTTGGCGGCGTCAGGCGTCGGTCGACGCTGCTACCGCCGCTTCCGTGCAAGGTGCGTTGGCGCCAGTGATCTGGCTCCGGTCGGAAGGGGTAAATGGTGTGGCCGGTGAGTCGCGAGCGAATGTGCCCACATCCTCCTCCTCTCTGATTGACCCGCGGTGGGCCGTTCGCTTGTCCGGGGCCATGTTGGTTGGGATGTCGGCATGGGCGCTCTACCACCAGGTCATGGATCAATGGAAGGCCTGGTGCGCCTGATATGTCCGCCGATGCGAGGCTAAATGGCAACCTATACCGGTAATCCCCTGGTCTTATTGCGTGTTGAATGAACCCGCTCGCGTAGAATTGTTTTCACGCTGCCGATATCCATGGCAACGTTTTTTACGGAAACGCCAAACGCGGAGACCAAAACATGTATCAGCACATCAAAGTGCCCGAGGGCGGGCAGAAGATTACGGTGAACCCGGACTTTTCGCTCAACGTCCCCAACAACCCCATCATTCCCTATATCGAAGGTGACGGCACCGGTTTTGATATCACCCCCGTGATGATCAAGGTGGTCGACGCCGCCGTTGCCAAGTCCTATGGCGGCCAGCGCCAGATTCACTGGATGGAGATCTACGCTGGTGAAAAATCCACCCGCGTTTATGGTCCCGACGTGTGGCTGCCTGAAGAAACGCTGGGTGTCTTGAAGGACTACGTCGTGTCCATCAAAGGCCCGCTGACCACGCCCGTTGGTGGCGGTATCCGCTCCCTGAACGTGGCATTGCGTCAGGAACTCGACTTGTACGTCTGCCTGCGCCCGGTGGTGTATTTCAAGGGCGTCCCTTCCCCTGTGAAGGAGCCTGAAAAGATCGACATGGTGATCTTCCGCGAGAACTCGGAAGACATCTACGCGGGTATCGAATTTGAAGCGCAAAGCGACAAGGCCAAGAAGCTGATCGCTTTCCTTCAAACCGAATTTGGCGTCAAGAAAATCCGCTTCCCTGAAACCTCCGGCATCGGCATCAAGCCTGTGTCGAAAGAGGGTACCGAGCGTCTGGTGCGCAAGGCACTGCAATACGCCATCGACAATGACAAGCCCAGCGTGACCATCGTGCACAAAGGCAACATCATGAAGTACACCGAAGGTGGCTTCCGTGACTGGGGCTATGCACTGGCCCAAAGCGAGTTTGGCGCCGAGTTGATGGACGGCGGCCCATGGTGCAAGTTCAAGAACCCGAAGACGGGCAAGGACATCATCGTGAAGGACGCGATTGCGGACGCCTTCTTGCAGCAGATTCTGCTGCGTCCCGCAGAGTACAGCGTGATCGCCACGTTGAACCTCAACGGCGACTACATCTCCGACGCGCTGGCTGCGCAGGTGGGTGGCATTGGCATTGCGCCTGGCGCCAACTTGTCTGACTCTGTGGCGATGTTCGAAGCCACTCACGGTACCGCGCCAAAGTACGCTGGCAAGGATTACGTGAATCCAGGTTCAGAAATCCTGTCGGCTGAAATGATGCTGCGCCACATGGGCTGGTTTGAGGCTGCAGACCTGATCATCAGCGCCATGAACAAGGCCATTCAGTGCAAGAAGGTCACTTATGACTTTGCGCGCTTGATGGAAGGCGCCACCCAAGTGTCGTGCTCGGGCTTTGGTCAGGTGCTGATTGACAACATGTGATCGCTTGGCCTGAGTCAAGCAATAAAAAGCCCGCTCAGTGAGCGGGCTTTTTTGTGTGGAGCTTGCTCGTTGAGCAAGCTGCTGTTTGTGTCAGATCAGTGCGGCAGGCTGTGACCTGAGCTGCCATGCTCCCGGAAGTGCATGTCGCTCAGCGCATCTGGCGTGGCCTCAGTGCCTGCCTGCCCATCCACTTGCTGGATATTTTGTGCAAGCATGCCCTTGGGGCCAGCTACCAACTCATACTGAACTTTCGAGCCCTGTTTGAGCGTTCGGAACCCGTCCATCTGAATGGCCGAGAAATGAGCGAATACATCGCCCCCGCCTTGATCAGGTTCGATGAAGCCAAACCCTTTGGCATCGTTGAACCATTTGACAGTGCCTGTGGCCATACTGCCCCTCCTACGTTAATTTGTTGTCATTTTCCGAGCGCTAGATGGACCTGTCAAGTGCTGCGCTGCACCAAAATGATTGCCAGATGTGCACAATGTTTCCGTATTGTGGAAAAACGAGCGTCGTTCAACGAGATTGGCGCATGTGGGTGAGCGGATGTGTCGCTTGTCGCTGGGTGGTCTGAAAAAAAGTCTTGTGTCTGCCGTGAATTTCCTACCCTTGAACCAAGCTTGGTTACCCCAAGATGACAAGACATGATCGCGGGCCGTCTCTTAGAATCTTTTTCATGACAAATCCGTTTTCAACCCGGTCGTCCGCGGCACCTCCTGGCCCAGTCGAGGACGGTCAGGGTGCAGCCGTTGCCGAAAAAGAAGCACTTGCGCTGGAGCCGCCCAAGCTCTACCAAGTCGTCATGCTCAATGACGATTTCACGCCGATGGAGTTTGTTGTTCTGGTATTGCAGGAGCAATTCCGGCACGATATAGAAACGGCAACGCAGATCATGCTAAAAATCCACCACGAAGGTCGTGGTGTGTGCGGCGTCTATACCAAAGACGTCGCGGCCACGAAGGTCGAACTTGTTCTTGCCGCCGCCCGTCAAGCCGGGCACCCCCTGCAGTGCATTCTGGAGACCGCATGATTGCGCAAGAGTTGGAAGTGAGTCTGCACATGGCCTTCGTCGAGGCCAGACAGCAACGCCATGAGTTCATCACCGTGGAGCATTTGCTGCTGGCCCTGACAGACAACCCCTCTGCTTCCGAGGTGTTGAAGGCCTGCGCCGCCAATCTGGATGAGCTGCGCAAGAACCTGGACCAATTCGTGAGGGATAACACCCCAACGGTTGGTGGCACGGACGAGGTGGATACGCAACCCACACTGGGCTTTCAGCGTGTGATCCAGCGCGCGATCATGCATGTCCAGTCTTCTGGTAGCGGCAAGAAGGAGGTTACTGGCGCCAATGTGCTGGTGGCAATCTTCGGCGAAAAGGATTCGCATGCGGTGTATTACCTGCATCAGCAGGGCGTGACTCGCCTGGATGTGGTGAACTTCATTGCCCACGGCATCCGCAAGGCTGATCCTCCCGAGGCAGCCAAGTCATCTTCCGAGCCTGGGCAACCTGAGGCTGAGAAGGAAGAGGTGGAAGGCAAGGCCTCACCGCTGGAGCAATACACCCAGAATCTCAATCAGATGGCACGTGACGGCAAGATCGATCCCTTGATCGGTCGTGACTCGGAGGTCGAGCGGGTTATTCAGGTGTTGTGCCGTCGCCGCAAGAACAATCCCTTGCTGGTTGGCGAGGCCGGCGTGGGCAAGACCGCGATTGCGGAAGGGCTGGCGTGGCGCATCACTCAAAAAGATGTGCCTGACGTGCTCGGGGATGCTGAGGTTTACGCGCTGGACATGGGCGCCTTGCTGGCAGGTACGAAGTACCGCGGTGACTTTGAGCAGCGCCTCAAGGCCGTCATCAAGCAGTTGAAGGATCAGCCTGGCTCGGTGCTGTTCATTGACGAGATCCACACCTTGATTGGTGCGGGCGCTGCATCCGGCGGTACGCTGGATGCCAGCAACTTGCTCAAGCCGGCGCTGAGTTCCGGCCAGCTCAAGTGCATTGGCGCGACGACGTTCACCGAGTACCGTGGCATTTTTGAGAAAGACGCCGCTTTGTCTCGACGCTTCCAGAAGGTGGAAGTGGCGGAGCCTTCGGTTGAGCAGACCATTGAAATCCTCAAGGGTCTGAAGTCGCGCTTCGAAGAGCACCATAGCGTGAAGTACGCATTGGGTGCGCTGCAGGCTGCGGCCGAGTTGTCGGCCAAGTTCATCAATGACCGTCATCTGCCGGACAAGGCGATTGACGTGATCGATGAGGCTGGTGCTGCGCAACGCATTCTGCCCAAGAGCAAGCAGAAGAAGACCATCACGCGTGCTGAGGTGGAAGACATCGTGGCCAAGATTGCCCGCGTGCCTTCGACTTCGGTTTCCAGTGATGATCGCTCCAAGCTCAAGAACCTGGATCGCGATCTCAAGAGCGTGGTGTTCGGTCAGGATGCGGCCATCGATGCGTTGGCTTCGGCCATCAAGATGGCTCGCTCTGGCCTGGGCAAGCCCGACAAGCCGATTGGTTCCTTCCTGTTCTCCGGCCCCACGGGCGTGGGTAAGACGGAAGTGGCCAAGCAATTGGCTTACATCCTGGGGATCGAGCTGATTCGCTTTGACATGTCTGAGTACATGGAGCGCCATGCGGTGAGCCGTTTGATCGGCGCGCCTCCGGGCTATGTGGGCTTCGATCAAGGAGGCTTGCTGACGGAGGCCATCTCCAAGAAGCCGCACGCCGTGCTGCTGCTCGATGAAATCGAAAAGGCACACCCGGATGTTTTCAACATCCTGCTGCAGGTCATGGATCACGGTACCTTGACGGATAACAACGGCCGCAAGGCCGACTTCCGCAACGTGATGATCATCATGACCACCAATGCGGGTGCGGAAACCTTGCAGAAGGCGTCCATCGGGTTCACGAACCCGCGCGAGCTGGGTGACGAAATGGCGGACATCAAGCGTCAGTTCACGCCTGAGTTCCGTAATCGTCTGGATGCGATCGTGGGCTTCAAGGCGCTGGATGAGGACGTCATCCTGCGCGTGGTCGACAAGTTCCTGCTGCAGCTGGAAGGCCAGTTGGGCGAGAAGAAGGTCGAGGTCACGTTCACGGATGCGCTGCGTCGTTACCTGGCCAAGCGCGGGTTTGATCCGCTCATGGGTGCTCGTCCGATGCAGCGCCTGATCCAGGACACGATCCGTCGTGCTCTGGCGGACGAGTTGCTGTTCGGCAGCCTGGTGGATGGCGGTCGCTTGACGGTGGATGTGATCGACAACGACAAGGGCGAGCCCGAAGTCAAGCTTGACATTCAGCCTAACAAGAAGAGCGACAAGACCAAGCCCGAGGCCGCGACAGCCGAGTAAGTTGCGCAGCCCGCCTTACTCAGGCGGTTGAATAGAAAAGGCCGACTGCATGTCGGCCTTTTTTCTGTGCGGCGTATCAGGCGTGTAGCGGTATGCGCTCGAAACCCTGTGCTGTCAGGCGCAGGACTTCCGCCCTGGGGTGACCGTGGTCCAGATCCCAGTCGCTGAGGACGTGGCGCATGCCGCCTTGGGTGCCGAAGGCTTCGTCAGCAGGTCGGTGCGTGTGGCCGTGGATCAGGGTGGTGGAACCGGATGAGCGCATCCATTGAGCGGCCGCAGATTCGTCCACATCGGCCCAGGTTTCTGGTGCTTGCCTTTGCTGTTTCGCCTGACTGGCTTCTCGCATCTGGCGGGCTTGAGTCAGTCTGGCTTCCAGTGGGTGCGACAGGAAGGCCGATTGCCAGGCCGGATTGCGGACTTGCTGCCGAAAGCGAAGGTAGTCAGCATCAGCCAGGCAGAGCTCGTCGCCGTGGATCAGCAGGATGTTCTGACCGAAGGCGTGCAGCACGGTGGGGTCGGCCAGTCTGTGTGCATGGCATGCGGCGAGCATGTCCTGGCTCAACAGGAAGTCGCGGTTGCCTGCCATCATGCCCAGATGCATGCGCTGGCCAGCATCAGCCAGAAAGCGAACGCAACTGGCCTCGTAGGCCTGGGTTCGCATGTCATCGCCAACCCAGGCTTCAAAGATGTCGCCCAGCATCAGGACGGCATCAGCGGGGGTGCTGGCGAGGTAATCGGCCAGAGCCTGCGTGGTGCGCGGCAGCTCTTCGTGCAGGTGCAGGTCGGATATGAAATCAATACACCGCCACGAGGGCGGTGCATTCAGCGTTTCCGGCTCTGGGAAGGGGGGCAAGAGCCCCCTTGCATCAGGCATGTCTTCAGATCACGACAGCCTTGTTGATGACGACGTCTTCGAGGGGTACGTCGTCATGGAAGCCCTTGCGGCCGGTCTTGACCTTTTCGATTTGGTCTACGACTTCCGTGCCTGCGGAGACTTTGCCAAACACGGCGTAACCCCAACCTTGAGCAGATTCCGACTTGAAGTTCAGGAAGTCGTTGTTGGTGCCGTTGATGAAGAACTGAGCGCTGGCCGAGTGAGGGGCGCTCGTACGGGCCATGGCAATGGTGTACTTGTCGTTCTTCAGGCCGTTGTTGGCCTCATTGGTAATGGGCTCTTTGGTGGGCTTTTGCTTGAGGCCAGGCTCGAAGCCGCCGCCTTGAATCATGAAGCCCTTGATGACGCGGTGAAACACGGTGCCGTCATAGTGGCCGGCGTTCACGTAGTCCACGAAGTTGGCCACGGAGACCGGTGCCTTTTCTTCGTCGAGTTCCAGGCGGATCACGCCGGCAGTGGTGTGCAGTTCAACGGTCTTGGTCATGGCTTACTTTTCAATGGTCACGGATTTGATGATCACGGGTTGC
>NZ_SCTN01000453.1 GCF_004297345.1 Aquabacterium sp.
GAACTGAGCCGTCACGCCGCTGAGCTTGATCTCGTTGCGGAAGTAGCGCAGGGTTTCGTAGAACTCTTCCTTGCCGGGGATCTGCTTGGCGATGTTGAACTGGCCGCCCACATCGTCACCCGCTTCGAACAGGGTCACGTCGTGGCCACGGCGTGCAGCCGTGGTGGCTGCGGCCAGACCGGCAGGGCCCGCGCCAACGACCGCCACGCGCTTCTTCGCGGCCACGGGTTCGATCTTCAGGATGGTCTCGTGGCAGGCACGCGGGTTGACCAGGCAGGAGGTGATCTTGCCGCTGAAGGTGTGGTCCAGGCACGCCTGGTTGCAGCCGATGCAGGTGTTGATCTGATCGGCCTTGCCAGCGGCAGCCTTGTTCACGAACTCGGGGTCAGCCAGCAGGGGGCGGGCCATGGAAACCATGTCGGCGCAGCCGTCTGCCAGGATCTTCTCGCCCACTTCAGGCGTGTTGATGCGGTTGGTCGTGATCAGCGGGATCTTGACCTTGCCCTTCATCTTCTGGGTCACCCAGGCAAAGGCACCGCGCGGCACGCTGGTGGCGATCGTGGGGATGCGGGCTTCGTGCCAGCCGATGCCGGTGTTGATGATGCTGGCGCCAGCTGCTTCCACAGCCTGGGCCAGTTGCACCACTTCATCAAAGTTGGAGCCACCTTCCACCAGGTCCAGCATGGACAGGCGGTAGATGATGATGAAGTTGGCACCCACGCGTTCGCGCACGCGGCGCACGATCTCCACGGGGAAGCGCATGCGGTTTTCATACGAACCGCCCCACTCGTCGGTACGCTGGTTGGTGCGTGCGGCGATGAATTCGTTGATCAGGTAGCCTTCTGAGCCCATCACTTCCACGCCGTCGTAGCCGGCCTTCTGGGCCATGGCGGCGCAGTTGGCGAAGTCTTCAATGGTCTGCTCGACTTCAGCCGTGGTCAGCTCGCGCGGAGGCATCGGCGAGATCGGGGCCTTGATGGGGCTGGGGCCGACCAGGCCGGGATGGTAGGCATAGCGGCCGAAGTGCAGGATCTGCATGGCGATCTTGCCGCCGGCAGCGTGCACGGCGTCGGTCACGACCTTGTGCTGAGCGGCTTCTTCTTCCGTGGCCAGGCGGGCACCACCTGGATAGGGACGGCCAGCGTCGTTCGGGGCGATGCCACCGGTCACCATCAGGGCCACGCCACCGCGTGCACGTTCAGCATAGAAAGCGGCCATGCGCTCGAAGCCATCCTTGGCTTCTTCCAGGCCCACGTGCATCGAGCCCATCAGGACGCGATTGCGCAATGTGGTAAAGCCCAGGTCCAGCGGTTGCAGCAGGTGGGGATAGGCGCTCATAGGTGTCTCTCTCGGTGAAATCGATGGGATCGGCAACTGGCAACTATGCAACCAGTTGCATGAACGGGCCAGATATTAGGAGAAGTTTGCCGTTTATGCAACTGGTTGCATAGTTGAATGCCACCCCTTAGACTCGGCGCATGTCTTTATCCCACGCCTTGATGACGTCCCTGCTGGAAAAGTCGTCGTCAGGCTACGACCTTGCGCGCCGTTTTGACAAGTCCATCGGCTTCTTCTGGCGCGCCACCCACCAGCAGATCTACCGCGAACTGGCCCGCATGGAAAAGGCTGGCTGGATCTCGTCCGAGGCCGCGCCAGATGGTGGCCGCACCCGCAAGCGCATCTACGAAGTGCTTGACGCAGGCCGTGCGGAGCTGGAGCGCTGGGTGCGCGAGCCCGCCGAACCCCAGGATCAGCGTGACGAGCTCATGGTGCGCATGCGCGCCGACGCCGTGATCGGGCCGCTGGGCCTGGAGGCTGAAATCCAGCGCAGAATGGCCCAGCACGCCGTCAAGCTGCAGGCCTATCGTCTGATTGAAGCGCGCGACTTTCCTGCCGATAAGACATTGACCCGTGAAGCCCGCATCCAGCACCTGATCCTCAAGACCGGGATCATGTACGAGATGGGATGGCTGAACTGGTCCAAGGAAGCACTGAAGGTTTTGCAGGAAACCGATCACTCATCACAAGCAGGCTGAGCCGCATCTGGCGGGTAGCCTGCTCTACCCTGGTGCCTATGCAGTTGTCGATGGCCCTTGCGGCTCGCTTGATCAGGCTGATGTGCATGCTGATGCTGGCTGGCGCCTTGCTGCCTGGCTTTGGCGCGGAGGCGGCCAGGCGCGGCCAGGCCATCACGGTCATCCTGACGGACGATCAACCCGAGTTGCAACTGGGCCCCAGCATGCAGTCTCGCGAAGATGCAGGCGGTCGGCTGGACGCCACGGCGGCGCTGGCCACACCGGCCGCAGACTGGCGCGCGATGCGCACGGCGTCCATCAACTTCGGTTTCTCGACATCCGCCTGGTGGACCCGAGTGACCCTGCGCAATGCCACGGGCCACGATGTAGAACGCATCCTGGATCTGGGCAGTTCCTTGCTCGATCACGTCGACATCCATGTGCTGCGCCCAGATGGCACACAGCTTCAAGGCATGAGCGGGGGCGACCGACTGCCCTTTGCCCATCGCAGCGAGAACGTGCGCACGATTGCCATGCACCTGCATATCCCGGCTGGCCAGGAAGTCACCGTGCTGATGCGATGCCAATCGCACGATGGCCTCAACGAGATCATCACCCCCACGCTCTACACACCTCAGGCCTTCACGGCGCATGTGCAGCTCGAAACGCTGGCCTTCGGCATTTACTACGGCTTGCTCGCCACGGTCCTGCTCTACAACCTGTTCCTGTACGCCTCCACCAGGCAAACGGTCTTTGGCGTCTACGCGGCCTATGTGGGTTGCTTCCTGCTGTGGGGCCTGGTGTTCCGCGGCTATGCCTTCCAGTATTGGTGGCCGGACTCACCGAACTTCAACAACCAGGCCTTGGCCGTCATCGTGAGCGCGCTCTACATGTCGCTGGGGCTGTTCTTGATGAAGTACCTGGACACCGCGCATTCGGTGCCTCGCGCGCTGCACCGGTTCGCCGCGATCACCACGGCCGCCCAGGGCCTTTGCTTTCTGCCAGCTTTTCTCAATCTGTACTCCGCGACATTCATCCTCAACAGCCTGATCGGCAGCGTGGAAATCATCGGCCTGACGACCATCATCGGCGTTCTGGTCATCCAGCAAAAGTCAAAGGCAGGGCGTTACGCCGGTTTGGCCTTTGCCACACTCACCATTGCGGCGTTGCTCTACTACCTGCGCGTGCTGGGCTTTGTGCCCGCCAATGCCCTGACGGACAACCTGCTGCAGATCGGTTCGGCCGCGGAAGCACTCTTGCTGGCCTTTGGCGTGGCCGACCAGATGAACACGCTCAAGACCGCGAAGCTTCACGCGGAACGGCAGGCGCTGGCGGCTCAAACCGCGTTGAACACGCAACTGGAGTCCCTCGTGTCCAGCCGCACCGCCGAGCTGGAAATGGCCAATGAGCGCCTCGCCAACCTGGCCATCACCGATGAACTCACCGGTGTTTACAACCGGCGCCAGTTCAACAAGGATCTGGCGGCGGCCGTTGCGCTGCATACCCGCCACCAGACCCCTGCTGCCCTGTGCCTGCTGGATGTGGACCACTTCAAGGCCTACAACGACCGCTACGGCCACCCGGCCGGTGATGAGGTGCTGCGGCAGATCGCCACAGCCTTGCGCCAGCAGTTGCAGCGCGCCAGTGACCACGTCTACCGCGTAGGCGGCGAAGAGTTTGCCATCCTGCTGGACATCAACGAACCGCCAGACAAGGTGATGCGCTTCATCACGCAGATGCTCGCTGCGGTACAAGGTCTGGGCATCCCGCATGAAGGCAGCCCGTTTGGCATCGTCAGCGTCAGCATGGGGCTGGTGATCCTCAAGGCGCAAGGTGCCCCGCGCACCGCGACCGAGCTATACAGCGCCGCAGACGCCCTGCTCTACCAGGCCAAACAGGCCGGCCGCAATCAGGTCATCAGCCAGACACTGGACTGAGCGGCGCCTCGGCGCGGTTACGCCCGCCAGCCTTGGCGCGGTACAGCGCCGCATCGGCCTGCGCAATCAGGCTGTCGATCGAATCGATGGATGCGCCGGAGGACGGCCGCACCACCGCCACGCCCACGCTGATGGTGACACAGCCCAAGGTGGGCGCCGCATCGTGCCGCAAGCCTAGCCCATGCACCACGTGACACAAGGCCTGAGCGCGCCGCATGGCCACGTGCAGTTGCGCGCGGGGCAAGACCACGATGAACTCCTCTCCACCCCATCGGGCGACACAACCCACCTGTGGTGGCACGTGTTGCTGCAAAGCCCGCGCCACATGCTTGAGGCATTGATCACCCGCAGGGTGACCATAGCGGTCATTGAAAGCCTTGAAATGATCCACGTCCATCAGGAGCAGCGCCAGCTCATCGCCCGCCTGCTGCGCCTGATCCCAATGCTGGCGCAGGTAGGCATCCACATGCCGGCGGTTGGGCACCCCTGTCAAGGAATCCTGGCGAGACAGCTCATCGAGCTGAACCTGAGAGGCCTCCAACTGCTTGTGCAGTGCCTGAGCCCGAACCTGCCACTGAAAGCGCCGCCGCTCTTCCAGCTCGAAGCGGTAGTTCATGGCCAGGGTGTAGATTGCGATCACGGCCACCAGCAAAGCCAATGGCACATCAAAGACGTCATAAAGATTGACGCGATCAGAGCGCGCCCACACACAGGCCAGGCAAGTGCCCATCACCACGAGCGAAAACACCAAGGCATATCGAAAGCGAAAGCGCTGCACGAGGTTGCCGTAAATGGTGATGGGCACGAGGCCGGCTGTGTACATGCCCGCGTAGGGGCTGTTGGAATGCTGTAGCAACCACCCCATGTGCAAGGCCGCGACCACCCCCGTCATCATCAAGACGCCCTCCAGCACATAGCGCGGCATGCGCGCGATGTACTGCTTGAAGGCCATGCCGCACAACAACATGATCAAGGCCACTGGCGAGAACATGTACAGGCGCATGTGCAGTGCTTGTGGGTACACGTCAGGGATCATGCGCACATCAACCAGCAGGAAGAGGTTGTAGACCAGCAGCGCCAGAAACCCGCTGATCACGAAATGCTGCACCCGCGCAAGGCCACATGCTGCGTTGAAGTGCGCCTCGTCGATGTCATCCATGCGCAAGGAAGACGGCCGCCAGGCAAGCAAATGGCGCACATTGAAGTCAATGACCAGCGGCTCGTGTTGGATCAGCATGTCCGGGCCTCCCCCACGGCCACACCGCCACTCATGCCACGGGCTGCATGCACGCGATGACGTCCCGCCTGTTTGGCCTCATAGAGCGCCTCATCGGCAGCCTGAACCAGTTGAGGCCAGGCTTCATGCATCTGCGGCCGTATCGTGGCCCAGCCACCACTGACGGTCACGTGCGGCGCACAGGCAGATCCTTCATGTGGCAACTGCAATGAAGACACCGCCAGGCGTATCCGCTCGGCAGCGGCCGCAACGGCACGGTCATCGGCCTCCATCATCACGACGACAAACTCCTCGCCGCCCCAACGCGCCACCAGATCACCTGGCCGGCGAATGCATCCTGACAAGGCCTCGGCCACTGCCACGAGGCATCGGTCACCGGCCTGATGGCCATAACGGTCGTTATAGGGCTTGAAGTAATCCACATCCAGCAGGATCAAGGAGAGCTCAAGGCCTTGCTGATGCGCGCGCTGCCAGCACTCATCCAGGAAGGATTCAAAGTAGCGGCGATTGGCCACTTGCGTGAGTGCATCTGTGGTCGCCATGTGCGTCAGGCGCTCATGCGCCAACGTGAGGCTGGCATGCAGCGCTTTTTCTCGCGCGTCCAGCAAGAAGCCCATGCGCTCGTCGTGCTCCAGCTTGTAGTTGCCATACAGCACGAAGGCAATGGAGGTCATCAACAGCAAGGTCGTGTTGAAGGCCAACATGCCCGTCGCATCCGGCATGAACAGGACCACATAGCCGTGCAATCCAGCCACAGCCAGCGCCACCGTCACCGCGGGCCAGAACCGCGCAATGGCACACGTGAACACCATGATGATGTTCAACTGCACCACACGTGCCATGGCCCATTCAGACTGCCCTTTGAGCACGATCACGGTCTCCAGCACCGCGGCCAGCATGCCGGCCAGCGCAATCATCCACTCATTAAGCGCGGGCATGCGCAATCGGCTCAGCACATACAAGCCTGTCAGCATGGCTGGCGGGAACACACATTCGCGAACCAGGGCCGCCATGGGCAAGACCTCAGGGCACAGCAACCAGTCACCCAGAATCATGGCACCGAACAACACCACGGCAGCGAGTCCGGAGACCACCATCACATTGAAGCGCTTGACCTCGCCTTCCAGCAAAAAGCGATCTTCCAGCTCGCGGGGAAACATGAGCATGGGGAAACCCTCAGCCAGCGTCGTATTGACCAACTCAGACTGATCCAGCGGCGCCGATGGTTCTGCCATCGGCGAAACGCTCGCCATGCTTGCTCTTGCTGCCACCATGCCTGCCACTTGCTACTCCTGCCAGGCCCGCCATCGGTCACTTTCCAGCAACCATCGCGGGTTATGCGGTGCCCTCATTGTGCCGATCGGAACGTGGCACCGCACACAGGATTTACGCGTCCTGCGACCAGCCGAACGACGGGAAATGCAGCTATTTCACAGCGCGTGGCCACCTCATCTGCGGGGTGACCCACATTGTTCAACCGGGTTTTCACGCAGACCAAAGCAGCCCCAGCGTCAAGTCATTTTCATGAACTTGCTTCACGTCAATTCGGGTTAGGTCAGCGTGTCGGGTCGCAGACAGACAGCCTCCCGTTCGATCGGCACACTTGGCCATCAGATTGACCTGTGTACCCCGTTCGTGAGCGCTCAAACCTCCCCCTCCCACACCATCGTGATCGGCGCCGGCCTGGCTGGCCTGACCACCGCGCTGGATTTGCTCGACCAAGGTCATCGCGTCACCCTGCTGGACCGTGACAGTGAAGACCGCCTCGGTGGCCTGGGCCTGCATGCGTTTGGCGGCATGGCGCTGGTAGACACGCCTCTGCAACGTTTCAACCGCATCCATGACAGCGCCGAAATCGCGATAGGCGACTGGCTGGCCTTCGCCGAGTTTGAAGCAGATGACATCTGGCCGCGCAGATGGGCCGAACACTATGTGCAGCAATGCGTGCCCGAGGTCTACGAATGGCTGAGGCGATACGGCATCCGCTTCATTCCGGCCGTCCAGTGGGTGGAGCGCGGCTGGATGACGCGCGGCAACACCCTGCCGCGTTACCACGTGCTGTGGGGCACCTCGCGCCACATGCTGCTGACCCTGATCAAGGCACTGCAGCAGCATCCCCAGCGGCACTTGCTGACCTTGCTGACCAGACACCGCGTGGATGGCTTGCTGAGCACCAGCCAAGGCGTGCAAGGCTGCCAGGGGCTGGACGAACAAAATGAGCGTCCATTCGAGCTGCGTGCAGATGCCGTGGTGGTGGCCACGGGTGGCATCACCGGCGATTTGCAACGCGTGCGCCAGCACTGGCCCACAGATTGGGGCAAGGCACCTGACACACTGCTCAATGGCTCGCATCCCAACGCCGATGGCCGCATGCACGACGCGATTGCGAATCTAGGTGGTGCCGTCACCCATCTGGATCAGATGTGGAACTACGCGGCAGGTGTTCGCCACCCACGCCCGCACTTCCCTGGTCACGGCCTCAGCCTGATCCCGGCCAAATCGGGCCTGTGGCTGGATCCGGACGGCCAGCGCATCGGCCCCGTGCCTTTCGTGACCGGCTTCGACACGTATGACATGGTCGCCCAGATCGCCCGTTCGCAATGGCCCTGGACCTGGCAGGTGCTCAACCGCCGCATTGCCGACAAGGAGCTGGCCGCATCTGGCGCCGAGCACAACCAGCACATCCGCGATCGCAAGCCACTGGCCTTGCTGATGCAGATGCTCCATGGCAACCACGAACTGGTGGACGAACTGCTGGAACAATGCCCGGACTTCGTTGCTGCCGACAATCTCATCGATCTGGCTCGCCGCATGAACATGGTGGCCGGAGATGGCCGCATCAGCGCCGCCACCTTGCGCGCCCAGATCAAGCCCTTTGACGATCAGATCAAGCGCGGCCCACGCCTGCACAACGACGATCAATTGCGCCGCATCGAGCAACTGCGTCGCTGGCCTGGCGACCGCTTCCGCACCTGCCGCTATCAGGCCATCCTCGATCCTTCAGCCGGCCCGCTGATCGCCATCCGCTGTCAGTTGCTGACCCGCAAGTCCACCGGCGGCATCCAAACCAATCTGCAAAGCCGCGTGCTCGATCACCAAGGCCAGGCCATACCCGGCCTGTATGCCGTTGGCGAGGCTGCCGGCTTCGGCGGTGGCGGCGCCAATGGCCGCAAATCGCTGGAAGGCACCTTCCTGTCTGGCTGCATCTTGACGGCCCATGCAGCGGCACGCCACATCCACAGCGCAGCCTGATGCCATCCAGCCCCGCAGAAGACGCACCCCATACCGTCCCATACCAATAGCGACACGCATCCCCTGGAGACACGACCATGAAAAAAACTGGTGCCGAACTCGTTCGCCACGCCCTGGAGCAACTGGGCATCCGCCACACATTCGGCATTCCCGGCGTGCACAACACCGAGATCTATGACCAGTTGGCCAGCTCCGATGTGGTCACGCCCATCCGCGTGAACCACGAGGGTGGCGCAGCCTTCATGGCCGATGCGGTCAGCCGCACCAATGATTTCAACGGCGCCTTGCTGATCGTGCCGGCTGCAGGCACAGCCCTGGCCATGGCCGGTATCGGCGAGGCCTTCCTGGATGGCATCCCGCTGATCGCCATTTCCGGCGGCACCCGCACCGACACGGGCTACACCTACCAGTTGCACGAGATGGACCAGCTCGCCATGGTCAAGCCCATCACCAAAGGCGCCTGGCGCATCACCGAGCACAAGCAGATCGTGCCCACCTTCTATGAGGCCTGGCGCACCGCCAATGAAGGCGAGCCCGGCCCCGTGTTCATCGAGATCCCGGTCAACATCCAGCTCTTCCCTGGCGAGGTGGACGAACTACCCACGTTCGTGCGCCCCGCCTCGGCACCCGCCCCACTGGAGGTGGGCACCCAGCTCACAATCGACCAGGCCGCCACCCTCTTGCGCGAAGCCCGCAAACCTGGCCTGTTCATTGGCTGGGGCGCCGTGCACGCCAGCGATCTCAGCGTACAAATCGCAGAGTTGCTGCAGATGCCCGTGGCCACCACTTTGCAAGGCCTCAGCGCCTTCCCTGGTCAGCATCCTCTGCACGCGGGCATGGGCATCGGCCCGGCCGCCGTGCCCGCCGCTGAAAACGCTTTTGCCGACTGCGATGTGCTGCTGGCCATCGGCACCCGCTTTGGCGAGATCGCCACGGGCAGCTTCGGCATCAAGCCCACCTGGGACCTGATCCATGTGGACATCAACCCTGCCGTGTTCAACGCCAACTACCCTGCACGCCTGAGCATCGAAGGCGATGCCCGCGCGATCATGCAAGGCCTGTTGGCCCAACTCAAGGCCGCGCCAACACCAGATGCGGCGGTACAGGCTCGCGGCATGAACCTGCGCCAGCAGATCGCGCACGACAAGCAAGCCTATATCGACGAATGGCAGCGCCATGACAGCGGCCAGCGCGTCAACCCCGGTCGCTTCTTTCAAGCCCTGCGCAGCAAGCTGCCCGACGACAGCTACCTCGTCACCGACGACGGCAACCACACCTTCCTGGTGGCCGAGTTGTTCGAGCCCCGCCAGAGCCGCCACCTCATCACCCCCACCGACTTCAACTGCATGGGCTACTGCGTGCCCGCCACGGTGGGCATCAAGCTCACCCACCCGGACAAGCAGGTGGTCGGCGTGGTAGGCGATGGCGCCTTCCTCATGACCGGGCTGGAGCTGCTCACGGCCACCGAGCACAAGCTGGGCGTGGTCTGCTATGTGTTCAACGACGGCGAGCTGTCGCAGATCTCGCAAGCGCAGCAGTTGCCCTACAACCGCAAGGCCTGCACGGTGCTGCCGGAAGTCCGCTTCAAGGGCATCGCCGATGCCGTGGGCGCGCATTACCTGCGCATGGCTGGCGATACGGACATCGCCGCCGTGATCGATCAGGCCCAGACCTTGTCTGCCCAGGGCGTGCCCGTGATCGTGGACGTGCTGATCGACTACAGCAAGCAGACCCGCTTCACCAAAGGCATCCTGCGCACCAACCTCATGCGCATGGACCTGGGCAACAAGCTGCGCATGATCGGACGGGCAGCCTGGCGCCGCGTGGCCACGCCGAGCTGAATCCCTCGTCGTCCGTCAAGCCCCTCAATCCCTTCTATCCCTTCTATCCCTTCAGTCTGCGCCCCAACAAGCCGAAAAACACCTCCAGATCAATGCACTTCACTGGAGGCGGCCCATGGGCGCAGATCATCACGTGGCCATTCTCGGCCAAGGCTATGCCGTTCCCGATTTCGTCCGGGGTAACGACGCACCGATTTTCGACTGGCTGAAAAAGAACTCACCATCAGGCACCGACCTGTTCAACGGGCTCAAGTACCGGCGCGTGCTGCCGACTGCTGACGGCGTCATCGACATCATGACCCAGGCTTGCAAACAGGCCATGGAACGAGCCCGGATCAAACCAGAAGACGTGGACATGATCCTGGGCGCCGGCTCGGTCAGTGACTACATCGCGCCCAATGACCTGGCCGTGGTTCACCATCAACTGGGCTTGAGCCCCCATTGCCGGGTGATGCCGCTCAACACCGATTACTCCACCTTCCAGGACGGCGTGCGACTGGGCACAGACCTGATCCGCAGCAACACGCTGCGCCACGCCCTGGTGGTCTGCGGCAACAACTGGACCCACTTTGTGGACTACCACGAGCCCGTCTCTCTGGCCGCATCGGATGGCGCAGGCGCCGTGGTGCTGGGCTACAGCAGCAACCCGAGCCACTTCCGCCTGATCGACTGGGACAACGAAACCCAGAGCCGCTGGTACGGCGCATTCCGCATGGCCCCTCGTCCGACCGACGAGCGAGACCGTTTCACCAAGCCCTTGATGAAGCTCGATGACAAGACGGGGCAAGAGGCCTTCAAGCAGTTCGGCATGAAGGTGCCTGGGCCGCTGGTGCAGCGCCTGCTGAGCCGACACGGCCTGACGGGCCAGGACATCACCCTGATTGCCCACCAGACCTCCCTGGTGGTGCAGGACGCCTGGCAGGAAGCGATCCAGCCCAGGCGCTACATCAGCACGCTCGAAGAGTTCGGTGACATGGTGTCCTCATCCGTGCCCGTGAACCTCGCCAAGTGTTATGCCGAGATCCACACGAAGCACCTGGTGCTGCTGGGCATCGGGATGGAAATGCACGCCACTGCTTTGCTGTTGGAACGCAGCTAGGCGCGCAGTCAGCCCCACTCAGGCCATGTAGACAGGCGGTTGCAGCCCCAAGTGGTGCTGCAGCATGTCCTCGGCCGTAGCCAGGGCGCCCTCCACCCAGCCCTGCGCATGTGAGTAAGCCTCGCCGCAGATGTAGACAGGCTTGCCGTGCACGGGCTGCACGATACGCTTGCTCACGTGCTGACTGTCCACATACTGCGGCCAGAAGTTCGCCCCACCGCCAAACGGATCGTCTCCCCAGTCACGATAGGCCGCGGCATAAGGACGGCGCTCCGGCGTGTCAGCCAGGCCATGCATCTCCAGCAACTGGCGATGCGCCTCCTGCACCATCAGCCTGGGCGCAGGGTTCTCCTTCCACTCGATGGCCGGGTCGTTGCTGTCCGTGCCATCTTCGTTGGCGAAGCCTTCGGGGTCGTTGCGCAAGCCGGCCCAGTATTCAAGGTCCAGCCCATCGTTGTAGATCAGGATGGCGCCCGCCTTGGTGTCATCGCCCACAGGCCAGTAATAGCACTGGCGAATCGGCAGATCGGTCACCGACTGCCCCTGCGTGATGCCCAGCTCTTCCCACCAGCGCGTGCGATAGCACAGGGCCAGCTTGAACAGCGGAATCGGCACCACCGACTGGATCAGCTTGTGCACTTCGTGCTGCTCCTGGCCCAGCACCGAGCCCGTCTGGTCCAGCAGCTCCAGTGAACGACGCGGCATCGCCAGGATCAGCTTGCGTGCACGCACCACCTTGTGATGGCCTGCATGCAGCAGATGCAGCTCCACGCCTTCACTGCCATCATCCAGCTTGACGGTATCGAAGCGGGTCAGGCGATGTTCGAAATGCACCTTGCCGCCCTCCGCTTCAAAGCGTTGTTCCAGCGTCTTGGGCAGCATCTCATAGCCCTCGGTCAGGCGGCTGTACTGGATGCTGGCGCCGTAGTCCCCGATGTTCCATGGGAAGCCATCGGCCGCGTTCCAGGTAAAGAAGATGGAGTCATAGCCGCTGGTGTCTTCAGCAAACTGGAAGGACTCGTGGCTGACCGATCGGCTGTAGATATAGCGCATGGTCAAGTCCTGCACGCTGTGGCCTTCATAGCGGCCTGTGCGGGCCACCTTGTCCCAGTCCACCGTCTTGAGGTCCACATGTCTCCGGTGCAGCACCTCTTCGAGGTAACGCTCAGCCGCCAAGGCCGTGAAGCCTTTCTTGAAACCGTCGTAGTCGGACTTGGGAATGTCGTAGGGCACCTTCTCAGGATCCGACAGATCTTTGGTGCGCAGATGCTGTCCACGCAGATATGCAATGTTCTGATCTTGCGCGACCACGAAGGGCACGGTCGCCAGGTTCAGATAAGACACCAGCGAGGCGACCATGGTCTGCGCACTGGTGTAGCGCATCCCGCCCAATTCGACTCTGCCTTCAGGCATACCCGGAGGTTGCGCTGACATCAATCGGCCACCTACGCGGTGGCTCAACTCAAAGGCCTCGACACGCGAGCCCTTGCCTTGCGGACTGGTCAACCACCGCCAGCCGCTGTACAGCCCTGACACGCCTGCACCAACGATGGCGACGTCAAGAACCGGGTTCAAAGCATCTGTTTTCACGATATAGCCCTGTGGTTGTGGAGGGCACATTTTTGACACCCGTCGCCCGCATCAATCGGACGATGTACCCGTCATGTCTGGCCTATTTGCCGGGC
>NZ_SCTN01000454.1 GCF_004297345.1 Aquabacterium sp.
GCATCGACCGTGATCGGGTTGAAGGTCTTGCCGCCGTCAAATGAGACTTGCGGGGCGTCGGTATCCAGGCCTGGCGTGGCCACACCGGGTGTGCTACCAGCAGAACCGTTGCCCAGTTTGAGTGTGACCGGGGTGTCGGTGGTGCTGGGGTGGGTGAGCGTGAGCTGGAAGTCCAGGTTGCCGCCCTCGCCGATGGTGGGGCTGCTCACGCTGCCCACCGCTGGTCGGTCGTCATCAGGCGTGCCGCCATTGGGCAAGGTGCCTGTGCCGTCGTCGTGGATGGTCGTGGTGATGTGATCGCTCGTGATCACCGCACCGGTGGCGTTGCTCAACTGGACCTTGAACGATTCAGCGCCTTCGTAGGTGCTGTCGTTGGTGATGGCCACCGTGATGGTCTTGCTCAGTTCGTTGGGCGCAAAGGTCAAGGTGCCGGCCGTGGCCGTGAAGTCCTTGCCCAGTTGCGCCGTG
This sequence comes from Aquabacterium sp., assembly GCF_004297345.1. GTDB lineage: Bacteria > Pseudomonadota > Gammaproteobacteria > Burkholderiales > Burkholderiaceae_C > Aquabacterium. Next base: position 469 of record NZ_SCTN01000454.1, read on the forward strand.
CCATCGACCGTGCCGTAGTTGACCGTCACCGGCGTAGCGCTCTGGTTGCTCAGCGTGACCGTGTAGGTGAGTGTGCCGGCCGCTTCGTTCACGTCCGTCGGGCCGGCGATGCTCAGTGTCGGATGACCTGTCGCGTCAATGATCGTGCCAGTTCCCTCTACAGGCGCCCCCTGCCCCGCGGTTGCGGCGCTTACCTTGAACGTTTCATCAGCTTCAGAGAGTTTGTCCGACAAGGTCGGCACGCGCACCACGATTTGGTCAACAGCAGTCCCAACTGGCGCAGTGATCGTCGCCGAGCCATCAGGGGTCACCGAAATCGGGTTGAAATTTTTTCCCCCGTCAAATGAAACAAGAGGTGTGCCGGTATCCACACCTGGCGTAGCGCTGCCATTCCCGAGCTTGAGTGCCACCTGAGTAGCCGTTGTCACAGCGCTCGTCAATTTGACCTGGAAGTCCAGGTTGCCGCCTTCGCCGATGGTGGGACTGCTCACAGTAGCAACCAAGGACCGATCCGCCACCGTCACCTCGGTGGCTTCAAAGTACACCTGCTTGGGAGCGGAAAACGGCAACGGCACGGCCGGAGGCACGCGCTCCGTGCCGAACTCGAATTCAAGCTGTCCGACAGACTCCTTGACCCGCTCAACGCGCAAGCCAGGTTGCAAGCCGCCATCCGGGCCGCCAGTCAATCCAGCACCAGGAACGAACTCAGCGTCTCGAGCCTCGATGCCGGCAATCGATTTATCTGCATCGGCAGGTGCCTTCACCAGAATCGGGGCACCCTTGCTGGGTGAAATCTGGACGATGCCGTCCATCGTGGTGAGAATTTGTGCCCCGTGACCGACCTTGTCTCCCACGCTCAGGGGTTTGAGTGTGCCATTGGGCTTGCGGATAAACGCAGTACCCCAAACAGCAGTCACAGTCCCAGAAGAAATCGCGAGAATCGGCATTTTTTCACCCACTTGTAATTGCATGTAGCTTAACAAGTGAGGCACTTTTAACGGCCGACAGCGAGACGCGTAACGCTGCACATACCCCCCGCATTCAAAGGGGTTAAATCAGGAAAATGGGACGTAAGCGTAAATACGGACACCTAACCCATACTTTAGGATGGGTTATGTTTTTCAGACGTGATCAACCAGCAATTTGCCCTGATCCAGCAGTTTGGCGATGACATCTTGACTGGAGGCTGACGGCGTCAATTCCATATCGACGCGCAGGTTCACACCCGCCAGCACGATGGTTTGAGATTCCGTCCCGCTAGCAGTAACGCCAGCCACAAAGTCTCCTGTTGGTGACACGTGGATCACGGTATCGGCACCGCTTGTATCAATGCGCAGATAGTGGTCCAGATTGCCTGTTCCACCCACCGTGTTCTCACCTTGCAGCAAATCGCGCAAATCCAGCACATCGCCTTGCTCGGCAACTGGCGCCACATCGAAATCCTTGATGACATCGACAGCCCGATCAGCCACTGAACCAGAGGCGCCGTGATCGCTGAACCGCCATACGAAGACATCGGAGCCAGCGTCACCGTACATCACGTCGCTGCCCTGGCCACCGACCAGATGGTCATCGCCCGCACCGCCATGCAACTCGTCGTTGCCACCGTTGCCATAGATCAGATCGTTGCCACCGTCAGCGAACAAGGTATCCGCCCCGTCTCGGCCCATGATCTGATCAGCCGTTGCGCCACCTGTGATCACCTCGCTGTCATTGGTACCAACATGCACTTGAGTGTGATCGAAGCGCACATCCAGCGTGGACGACGCCATATCGCCTTGGGCCGTCAGCAAACTGAAAGAAAAGGAGTCCAGCGCCAGGCCTGTCACAGCCGTGGTGGGTGCAGCATAGCTGTAATGGCCCGTGACCATGTCCATGCTCAACTCGCCGCCTAGCGCTGTCGACACAGTCAACAAGGTCTGAGCCGGATCATAGTTGTGCACGACGCCATCCACGGCGACACTGGCCACATGCTGGAACGAGCCGCCTGGCAGGCCGATGGCACCATGCGCGGAGAGGTTGCCCTCAACGAAGTCATGCGTCGTGCCGTTGAGCACGCCATCGAGCTGATTGAACGCCCCCACCACAACGCCATCGCTGTTGCTGCTCGCATGGCCGTCATAGGCAATCGGATCCAGATAGGTCTTGCTCACTTCCGAGCCCATACCTATGGCGTAGCTCTTGATCTGGTGCGCATCCAGGAACTGGACCCAACTGAGCTCTTCGGCGGCATCCAACCCGTCACCCTTGTTGGGCTGGGTCAGGTTTCCGCTTTGCTGATTCACACCTGCGACCGGGAAAGCAGAGGACAAGGTTGGATTGCCATCCGACAGGAAATAGGCCACGTTCTGGGCATTGCCCAACTTGCCCGCATCGGTTTCAAACGCTGCCTGTGCCGTAGACAAAGCGAGGTCATAGTTGGTTGAACCATCTGCATGCAGCGATGCCAACAGACTCTTGGCCTGAGACGCCGTCATCCAGGCTTCGCCCTGAACGTGAGCATCCGAAGCGAAAGTCACGATGCGTACGGCCAGATCACCGTATTGGTCATAGCGATCGATCAAATTGTCGATCGCCTTGATGGCCGCATCCAGACGGCTCAATCCATCGATACCGCTGGGTGAGTCCATGCTGGCCGAGGTGTCCAGCATGACCATCAGATTCGTATCCTGCGCGGAAACCTGCGCATGGATGGGCTCCAGCACACCAGGGATCACGTCGTTGTCAGTGATGGCAGTCTGGTTCGCGTGCGTCTGGTTCATCGTGTCGCCACTGACCACTGTGGCTTGCAGCTTGATGAACTCGGTGTCTTCGGCGATTTTGTCATCCACGGTGGCCACGCGCACCTGAATCAGTGTCTGGCCTTGCTCGAACGTCACCAGGCCATCCGCCCCCAAGGGCTCCCATTGACCGCTGGCATTGAGCACATCCAGATGCGTATCGGTATCCACGCCCAGGGTGGCCGATTCATTTTCCGGCGTGGTGAGGTCATCGACACCTGAGGCCAAGGCGAGCTTCACAACGACAGGGCCCGTGGCCTCATGACTCAGCGTCACGTTGAAGACAACAGGAGCGCCCTCCACCGCAGGCTCACCACTTTGAACCAGCATGTACGGAACATCGTTATCCGTGATCGCCGTCTGGTTTGCGTGTGTATCGTTGGCCGTCTCACCACTGGTCACAGTGGCTTGCAACTTGATGTACTCGGTTGGCTCGAACTGCAGATCGTCCACTGTGGCCACGCGGACTTGAATCTGGGTCTGCCCCGGTGCCATCGTCAGATCGCCAGTAACTGCCTGCCATTGCCCTTGATCGTTC
>NZ_SCTN01000455.1 GCF_004297345.1 Aquabacterium sp.
AGAAGGTCGCCCGGTCAAGCTGCTTGTTCAGGGTTAGTCGCTTCAATGCAGCGGTTAGCTCTTCTGAGTACTTGCCGTACCCGTTGACAGTGCGGGAATCAGTTCGAGCGAAGCGGAACCTGCCATGGTGTACGGTCACGCTAGTTTCTGGCAAAACGACCTTGACCAAAAGATCCATCACGCGAAGTTGGTGCTCCCGAGCGAGACGGTGAACATAGTTCAACAATGACTCCTGTGCACCGCCACCATCGTCAAGAAGAGGCAAACAGTAGAGCTTGCTACGAGTTGGGAGGGGAAAGTCATCGGCCTCAAATAAGTCAAGACAGCGCTCAGGCATGCGGCACCCCCACTGGATCACGGCTTGGGCCACGCTTGATGCCTGTGCGCGATTTGCGCTTTGTAGAAGCGGTCAGCAGTGGTGCCTCGTCCTCGGGCATCCGCAGATTGAGCGAGGGCGTGTAGCCAAGGCCCAGCATGTTGGCCAACTCATCGTCGTCAGCTTGTTGCAAGTGAGTCTCGCCAGCGACAGCTTCCCTGGTCAGCTTCAGAATTTCCCTATTGCTCAAAGCACACTGCTCCAAGATTTTTCTGGTCAGGCAAGGTGAGGATGGATCAGCAGCAATCGATGCGACAAGCGCGCGGTCAAACCAGTCTTTCAGAACGCCGGCACACCCGATCGACTTCAACATGAAGTAATCAGCGTGCTCCAGCAGCCCCGGCTCTTGACGGATCCCCATTGCTTCAAGAAATGCATTGATGACGTCGGTCATATGCTCTAGGTCACTCCGTTCATTCGAGGGCGCATACCCAGCCACATAGCGGCGAAAGTGCACGACATCCGCCCGGCGCAAGAGTTGCCCGTTACCTTCGAGCACACCGAGCAGGTCGTACGCCCCAACAAGAATGATTGGAATACGCAGTTCCACAGCCAGACTTTTCAAAATCTCGAACTGCAATGTGGGCGCCACCCCTTTCTTCAAGCGCAGGAGCGCACTGGCCTCATCAAGAATCACGATGGGCACCGCCCGATTGCGGATCAGGCTCTCTAGGCTGCGTCTGAGTTCTTCGCGAACCATGCCCTGTGTTGTGGAGTAACTCTGACCGTCAAGGTCAACCTGAAACTGGTTGATTGCCTTACTCTTGATCAGCACCTCTCCGGAGGTCGTAAGCAAGCGCGTAAACAAATCCTTCCAGTTGAAGTGCCCATCCAAAGGTGTCGGAGCACAAAGAGAGAGATACGGCAGGGTGCCAGGATTGGCCGCAAGTCCATCGGCATGACGGAGAATCAAGCGGCGTTCAATGGCGCGGATGACCGTACTCTTGCCCACTCCGGACGGACCCGTAAGCACTAGAACGCTCTCCGGTCTGGGGTTCTCGACAACCCGCAGGATGTGCGACAGAGCGTGATCAAGGGTGTGGTGTCGAATCTGCTTGTTTCTGAAGGCCTGGACCCTTGGGTCAAGTGATGTAGTCATAGATCCCCCAACGCGCGAATGTTCTTGGCTTTAGCAGGACGCGCATGTACACGCCCCGCATCACCCTTATTGAACGAGACCGCTTCTGATTGAGCACCGATCCCGGACGGCGCGTGTACTTTGAACCTGTGGTTCAAAGCCTCCGTGTCCTGCTTCAGTTGCTTCAACAGGTCCTCCTCCTTCTCCGCCTCCTGCAGAAACAGCGCCAACCGCTGGGCGTTCAACACTGACTTCTTTCCCGCCAGGCGATCAGCCAAACGTAGGCGTTCAGTGGCAATGCGGACAGCGCGCTCGGTGTACTGACGGAAGATCGGGTAGTACTCTGAGTAGCACTCACGCCACTCACCACGAACAAAAGCCCAAGCGAGCCCCTTATTGAAGGGGTCATAGCGCGCAGGTACGTTGGTGCCTTGGACACCTGGCCAATTGAACTCCTCGCACTTGAACCAGATGTAGTTGACCTTGATACCGCCCGGGCTCACCTTGGCCTTACCGCGATGCACAGCAGGGCACGACTGGATGATGAAGATCCGGTCGTAAGGTATGAGGCGGTGATTCCGTTCGCCGTGGGAGCGCATTCCGCAGGCCCTTGCAGCGAATGGCGACATGCCCAATCCGGCGTGGTGGCCAGGGTGATAGACCTTCTCCAGATACAACTCCATCCTCTGGTCGAAACGGTCTAGCGTCCAGACTGCGTTGCGGACTGGGTCCACCTCCTTGCTTACCCGGCGGAAGTACTTCTCCTGAATCTCCGTTCCACCCAACAGGTTCGAGACAAACTGCTCCTGAGTTGTACCAAACAGTCGCTCGCACACGCTACCACTGCGTGGTTTGCCCCGCATCCGTTCCCGCTTTGTAATCCGCAGCATGGCCAACTGCGTCTCGTAGTAAGTGCTCTGGAACTCAGGGCCGCCGTCGGTGACGATGATCTGCGGTACCCGGTTGTGGCGGCGCACACAGTCCCTGAGAACCATCATGAATGACCGATACGAAGGCTCGTCGAAGCTTAAGTAATAGGCCAAGACCGTTCTGTCATAGGCATCCATCATCAACGTGAGCCAGATCGTTGGCACCAGCATCGCCAACGTGGCATCCACAAACTTCAAGGGCAGCGGCGTGTGATCAATGTGTGCGACATGCCATGGGCGTACGCCGTGTCTCGGCGTCGTCCACTCAAGCAGCATGTAGTGCGGCTCTTGATCATATGAAGCCTTTTCACCCAATCTCGAAACCGTCTGCTTGTGTCCTCGTCTGCCGCAAGGCAATAGCGCCCCCAACTGGCCTTGCGCTGCTTCCTTTTGATGGTCTCCCAGTCTGTGCGGATCGTCTCTCTTGCCAGGTCCAAGGTCTCACAGGAAACCTTGGGCTTTCGATTGCCCTTGGGTTGAGGCAACAGGCCGATCAACCCAATGCCGTAGGCGACCTCAGCCTCCTTGAAAGCGCGAAGCCAGTACTTCTTCGCACGCAGCTTTCTGCATCGGAGGGGATTGCCCTCCGTAGACCGCCCCTCCAGCACCTCCAACTTGAACAAAGCCACTTGCAAGTCGGTCGGTGATGCACATCGCAACCTCTCCTGCCCCACGTCTGACTCTCTTGAGTGTTCTGACTTAACAATTGAGAGTCGGCCAGCCTGCACTATCGAGTCGAGCTGCTTATGGGTCAAGTCAGCCAACATTGCCTCTGCACTTCGAGGCTCGATGCACTGGATCGTCAAGCCAATCGTGCTTCTGTTCACCACCTGCCAAGGCACACCATCCCATATGACCTTGGCACCTGGCTCAAGCGCCAGGCTAGGGTCGGCAGGAAACTGTGACGGCCCCCGACGTGAGACGTAGGTCTCAAAGGCCCGGTAGGTCAGCTCGTCACGATAGATGCGCGCTGTCTCTTGGTCAGTCAGCCGCTCGTTGGCCAGAGGAAAGTACACCCGCTTATCGACGATCAGTTTGTAAATCGCATCAGCGGAAACCGCTGGCTCCATGTGTATCAACTCAAACAAGCTGACCCACCCCTCAGCCTTCAGCCGCTCTACAACGATATTGAGCTCATCCTTGGAGGCGGCTCTTGCCGCGCCGATGTAGTAGTCCTTTAGTAGCTCCACGTTTTCGTGAAGCGTCCAGTTGTTCTCAGCAGAAGACCTGATCACGAACTGACACCCAAACTCGGCGGCAGCCGCTTCAGCGGGAGGAGATCTCCAGCGGCCATCTTCGTCCCGCATGTACCGCCCCGGGGCATCCTTTGCGAGTCGATGCAATTGCTCCTCGGTCTTGCACTCAACAAAGAAGAAGCCAGACTCAGTGATCCGAAAAAGGTCTGGCGTCGTGGTCGTTGTGTGTTGCCTCGTGCTCTTGGCAAGGCGATATGAGATCTTGAGAGCCTCGGGCTGAGGGTAGAACTCCAGGGTCGTCCGATCGTGATCCCACTCCACTATCGCCACATACTCGGTGCTGGCTGCTTCAGCCTCAACGGCGAAGCTCATCTTCAAAGGGGCGTACCGCAACTTACCGGACTTGCGGGTAGAACTGGTGACCCTGGACTGGACGTTATCCCGAATGCTCCGAATGCGTTTGCGGCCCGCCTCCGGCGTCTGGAGGCGATCGAACATGCTTTGAAGTGCGAGGTCGCTCAGCACACTGCCCTCCCCTGAAGCCCACGCTTCGAGCAACGCAGAAGTGACTTTCGCGCGCGAAACACGCACATAAAGCAAGGCCTGGGGATATGTCTGGACGAGCCAGGGCCTTCCATATCAAACCGGAATTGGCGCATAAATCTTTTAGGCAACAGTTGACCTGTGGAGACGCCTGCGCTAAATTCCGAATGTCACCCCGGAAGCGCGAGCTTTCTCCAATCTGATGCTTGAGAGGCAACCCCTCTCAAGCGCAGTGAGGATCTAGTACTTGATTGATCTGGGCCTTGAGGTCCTTTCCTTATCGAAGCCCGCTAGGGCTTTTTGCATTTTGTGGGCTCAAAACCCTGCAATCCTAGGTCGATAAGGAATAGAAGGCAATACTTGCAGCGCATGGTGCAAGTTAATGCTTTATTTCAAATTTGCGCTCAGCAAATTGAATGCAACAAACTCTGAACGAATATGGGTTGACTGTCAACCCATACTCAGCAGACATAAGCACATATCAGAGCTTTCGAGCACATATACGGCGCCCCCATTCAGGAGTCGTCACCACCATCCTAGTGGCTTGAATAGGGCTAACCTCCTGTGGAGGCTGGGTACCGTCTTGGGAGTCAAGTTTGCCGACTACTACATTCGCCACAACCGGTCACTGTGCCAGTTCGACTCGTATGCCTGCAGGCTCTTGAGCCGATCGATCAACTCTTCCTACACGACCGCTGAGGCAAACGTAGCCGCTGTGCAGAGCGATACGGCTAGATAATTTGCTCTCAACAATAGCCCCAGGAAGAACCCTCATGAGCCTTGCCGGCACACGCTCCAGCCGCGGCGACATCTATCAAGTCTGCGTCGCCATGGAATGGGCGATTCGGATGATCAAGGACCCGAGCCAGACCTGGATGGAGCTTGACTCGACACGCATTATTTCGGGCGGCATTCCTGCACCGGTCGATGATGTCATTATTGGCTGGTCCTCAGGGAGGGAGACTTGCTGCCAGTGTAAAAAGAATCAGACGGGCTTCACGTTCTGGAGTGTGGCGGACATTGAGGACGATCTCAAGAAGGCGGCGAAGCACCTGACCGCAGATCCAAATTCGGACGTTCGGTTCTACTCTCGTGCCGACTTTGGAGACCTTGCCCGTTTGGTTGATCGGGCCCAGCAGATGCCGGACCTCACTGCGTTCTTGACTGGAGTTCCGAAATCGCTGCAGCCCGAACTCGACAAGTTGACGGCAGCTTGGAACGACGCGCTGCCGGGCAGCAAGCACGACATCCACGCCTTGCTGCGACGAATAAGGTTCGAACTGACGCGCGGATTGGGAGACTACGAGGAACACCTGAAGCTTGATCTAGCTCAGCATGTCACCCGTGTAAACGATGCGTACAACACGTTATGGACTGTACTTGACGGATTGGGGGCACGCACGACCGCCCCATCGCTGCTCGTTGAAAGCCATCGCATTACGAGGGAGGACCTACTTCAGATCCTACAAGACAAGGGTTGCGCCATCGCACCGCCCTGCGCGCAGATCGAGATAGAGGGCAAGCTCAAGAGCATGTCGAAGATCGGCCGCGAGTGGCGGCGCGAGATTGCAGGAAGGCGCGTCGAACGCAAAGCCGTCGCAGACTTGATGGAGGCGACCGCCACCAACGGCAGTGTGCTGCTGACGGATGGACCGGGGGCAGGGAAGACCTGCATCCTGATGCAACTCGTCGACGAACTGGAAGCCCGCAGCGATGTAGCGACACTCTTCTTACAGGCGCGAGAATTTGCGGACGCCATGGACCAAGATGATCGGTTAGCCATGGGGCTCTATCCCGACATTCCTGCGTTAGTGTCGGCAATGTCGCAGTGGAAACGAACCATCGTCGTTGTCGATTCCCTGGACGTTCTATCGCTAAACCGTGAGACGCACAGCCTTGCCTTCTTCTTGAGTCTCATTGACCGGTTGCGGGCTATTCCTGGCGTCTGCGTGGTGGTGGCTTGCCGCAGCTTCGATCTCCAATACGACCGAAAGTTGGCAGACAGGCACTGGGACAGGAAGGTCGAGATCGGGCAGCTTGATTGGGGGGACGTGGTAGAGCCCCTGCTCTGTGAGTTGGGCGTGGATACGGCAGACGTTGACGCATTGACGCGAGAGCTGCTGGGCAATGCACGTAATCTGGCGCTCTTTGCTGACGTCACGACCAAGTCAACGCGCAAGAACCTTTCAAGCGCCCAAGAGCTGACCGAGATTTACCTTGATGTCGTAGTCGCGAACGATCCTGATCTGGGGACGCCGGCAATGGTGGCCATTGAGACGATGGCCAATGAAATGCTGGCCCAGCGCCGCCATCAACTGCGACGCAGTAGGGTCGAAGCATCTGACGACCTGCTGCGGCGACTGCTCAGCAACAATGTGCTGTTCAAGAGCGCTCACGGCGATATCGGCTTCGGTCACCAGACGCTACTCGATGCCCTGGCGGTCCGAGACGCGGTTCGGCGGGGATTGAATCTGTTGGAATTCATTCGTTCCCTGCAGCCTGTACCCTTCATTAGGCCGGCGATTCGCGCGTTCTTCACGCACCTGCGCCTAACTGACCGTACTAGCTTGATTGCACAGTTGCGAGCCGTCTTCGATAGCGACGTCGCCTTCCACATCAAGCGACTAATCGCCGAGTCGTACGCTGCGTGCGATCCGGACGTTGGCGACTGGAGCTTGATTCGCCACCTGTTTCGCAATCATCCTGTGCAGTTTAAGACGATCTATGAGGCTGGGCATCAACTCGCATGGCACCACTTCTGGATGCGTCATTTGGTTCCCATGCTGGAGGATGCGCACGACGGCATCTGGTTGAGTTTCCACTTTCAAAGGCTGCAGGAATGGGCGAATGACGATCCCCATGGTGTATTCGGCTTCTGGACTCGATTCGCCACATCGCCTCACGCAAAGACTATGAACCTGCGCGCCCAATTCGGCTTCGTGGTCCGGGGCTTCAAGCATCTAGAGAACGTAGACGCTTACCCTCTCCTAGAGTCGTTGGTCAGTACTCCGGCGACAGAGTACGACACGCTAGGGAATTTGCTGCTTCAGTGGGCCCGTTTTGATCCTCGCGGCGATGCACTCCTGTGGCGTTACATCACAGGCGATGTAACGCCTGATCTAACTCGAGACAAAGAGATTGAGAAGAGGCTCCACTTCGACGAAGGCTGCTTCCAGAAGGGCAAGGACCTGGTACAGCGGCTCATTGATTCGGATGCCCTACTGGACTTGGCCGTGTCAACGCTCGAAGTGTGGGGTAAGACCCTGGCAATCGGTCCTCGTGCGGAGCCTGGTGAAGTGGCTGAAGGCCCAAACAATGAACTCCGCGACGAGACGAGCTACTCGATCACACACTCAAAACACCAACTGCGCCACGTGTCACCTCTCGCGATGTTGGTGCAATGCATTGAGAAGGCTATCCTGCAACGCGCAAAGGCACAGGACGGATGGTGGCAGGCAAATGGACTCCGTGTTTGCTTAAACGACTGCGGTGCACTGCGCTACATCGGCACCCTGGCGATGACTGAATCTCCCGAAGCAAATGCTGAGGCTGCAAAGCAGTTCTTTGCGGACGACAGACGGGCAAGCCTGACGGATCGGTACGAGCTGGGACAACTGATATCAGCAACGGCCCCATATCTTGAGGATGCATTGGCGCTCGTCGAGAGCCACGTGTTTCAGCGCTTGGCTACCTTCGCAGAAAAGTATAAATCCGGGGTTGAAGCGGAGCGGTATAGCCTTCTGAGCCGCATCCCGGCGCTGCTACGCTCAGAGGCAGTGATAGAAGCCATCGCACGTATGGCGGTTGAGTTACCGCTTCCGGTAGAGCAGCCCGATATCTATTCGTCGAGCGGCGTAGTTAGCGCACCGTACGAAGCCGTTCAGTTAACAGCGCTCAGCGATGATGCGCTGGTCAAATTAGTTGTAGCCAGCCAATCTCTGGAAGATGGGCCAAGGGTATTCAACGGATTTAGCGGTGGTCTCGAATCTGTCAACACACTTCTGCGATCCCTGGCGAGTAGCGCTCCACGCCGCTTCCTCAAGCTGCTCGCTAGACATTGGGCCGATTTGCCTGATCGCTCGAAATCTGCAATGCTCGGCGGGGCTGCCGACTACTTGCTATACCGGTACGGAAACGTCCAGAACCTCGCATGGAAAGCCGTGGAGGATGTGGGACACCCAGAGATTCTGCAGTTGTTGCTTGAGGAATTGGAGCGACATCCTCGGCATTGGGCGGGAAGCCGGGAGGGCGCAACGGCTCTAGCCGGGTGCGCGTCGCAGGTCACTGAAGATACCGACGTAAACCGCGTTGTATTATTGGCGCCCGCTCACCTCAAGGCTGAGGATCCAGTATGTGGAGAGCGACAGGATGACGATCTGATCTCCACGGCCATCAACAGCGCACGTGGTGAATTGGCCGAAGGGTTGCTCTCCCTTACGAAGAGCCTTTTCGCAGCGGATCGCGAACTCCCGCCCATTCTGGCTTCGACGGTCAAGCGTCTGGCTCAAGACTGCCATCCGGCCGTACGGGCTGCGATTATCCGGGACCTTGCGTACCTCCAGACCATGAGCGATTTAGGTTGGGATCTGTTCGATTCGGCATTCACTGATGACGACCCCCGCGTATGGGAATACGCCGAGGACACTTTGTACTATGCAATCGGCAAAGATTTTGCACGCGCGAAACCATACCTTGACCGAATGGAGCAATCACAGCTGCAGAGCGTCCTCGAGCCCTGGGGACGGCTGTCTACACTCGCGGTACTTGAGAGCCAGACTCCGTCACAGACCCTGCTGGACAAGCTGACGCTGCTTGATGACGACGCGGCGTGGGATGGCGCGATCTCTGTCTGGGTCTCCAATGCCGGCAACCCACAATTTGCTGCTGACTGCTTCTCTGGCCTGACCGCAGCCGTGGGTCACTCTGCAGCACACCGCCCACTCTTGCAACGCATGAATGCGCTTTTTCAACCTCAGACGCCTACCCCCCGGGTTCCCTTGGACCTGTTCCGCGCGGTTTACGCCTCTGGCAATCTAAATGTGATGGACGCCACCAAGTTGCCAGCATGCGTGGATGAATGGCTGAGCCGCTTCGCCGATACTGATCCAGACCAAACTATGGAGATCGCAGAAATCATCGCAGGCATATGTAAGAGCACGAACACAATGCCCTTCTACGACCCCAAGCCGCTCGGCACGCTGCTGACACAGCTATTCCGCGAAGGCGAGGAGCGCGAACTCTCTGACAAGGGGGAATTCTTGCGCCGCGTTGTGGCATTGCAGGATGTGTTCCTAGCTATGCCAACCACAATTCTTGGTGAATGGTTGCGCGCGGCTGAACGCCCAGGAAGCTGAATCTACCGCCGGAATGAAGCACATTCCTTACTGAACTGCCGTTTGCCACCATCCCCTGTAGCCGGACCCGCTGGATAAGCCGCCTGAGGGTTGTATCGGCGTGGCTTGCCATACGCCCTCGGTTATGCTTCGAGGCAAGCCCTGCGGCAAAGCGATATTTGCTATGCACATCCGAAAAAGGGGCACATAAGGGGGGAAATTTAATGTCAGACGACGACAAGCCGAATGTGGAGATTGTCAAGGCGGCACTAGAGAAGCTGCTAGACAAGTCCCCGCTCGAGAAGTTCGTCAAAGTCGCTACTCAGTCGACGCCACCAACTGCTCCGGCCACGAGCCTGCTTCACGTGGGGTTCAAGGAGAACCAAGGCAACTCGCTTGCGCTGGCCGACTTCCTCTGGAACCAGGCGCTCAACTACGCGCTGACTCGCAAGCGACGGGACCAGGTAAGAGCGAAGGTTGCCAACGCACCCGATGGAGACATCAGCGACATCGGTGGACCGGTGAATGCGGCGCGCAATGCCTTCATCGATTTCCACAAGGACTATCCCAGCAGGGCCAGCGAGGTTGGTGAAGTTCTCGCATATTGCATCGCGGTCAGTCAACTTGGGGCGACCCAGGTCGCAGCAAAGATGTCGCTGAAGACATCAGGCAATATGCCTGTACACGGCCTAGACGGCATCCACGCCAAGGTCGAAGGCGGGGCGCTCTACATCTTCTTTCTCGAGTCGAAGCTAAGCCAGAGCGCAAACGACGGCGTCAAGGAGTACGCCGGATCAGTTGCTGGCTTCGGAAGCAGCGTGAAACAGTATCTACTCGAGTACGCCATGGTCAGGGATCTGGGGAACCTTGACTCCCTCACCGGGAAGGAGCGTGAACTTGCCCTTTCATGCTTTGATGTCCTTGAGAGTCCAGACGCAGTGGAAAGGCG
>NZ_SCTN01000456.1 GCF_004297345.1 Aquabacterium sp.
GTTCGTGTGCCCTATGTGCCCGAATCCGTGAAGAACGAAATGCGTGAGCAGATCAAGCAGGAGGTGCTGGCGCAGGCTCACGAAGAGCGCTGGGGCGATCCTGGCGCCCTGCCTGCCTGGATGCGCAGCATCAGTGTGGAAGGCGATCTGCGTGTGCGCTATCAGCATGATCTGTTCGACCGCAGCAACAACTCTGAGGTAGACGCACAGGGCGGTTTCCTGGGGCAAGCGACCAATTCATTGGCATGGGCGCCAGATCTGAGCAACTCTACGCATGACCGCGATCGCATGAACCTGCGTGCGCGATTCGGCATCAAGTCCAAACTGAATGACGATTTCTCTGCCGGTATCCGTTTGAGCACAGGCAACGGCGACAGCCCCACTGCGGTATCTCAGACTCAGGGCAATTACTTCAACAAGTACAGCACCTACTTTGACCAGGCCTATATCAAGTACAACCACGAAGGCGAGACATCGGCCGTTGCGGGGCGCTTTGCCAACCCCTTCGTGGGGACGGACCTGACCTGGCCTGACGATATCAACTTCGATGGGCTTGCCGTCAGCTACAAGCCTGCGCTGGGTGCTGGCCACGCCGCCTTCCTGACCATGGGCGCGTTCCCTCTGCAGGAGTTTGAAACATCGCGAGCTGACAAGTGGTTGTATGGTGCACAAGTCGGGGCTTCATTGAACATTGCGCCCAATGTGCAGTTCAGGGCGGGCCTGTCCTACTATGACTTCCACGGTGTGGAAGGTGTGTCCGATACGAATATCGGTTCCTCTAGCTCATCGTTTGATATCCGTCCCAACTTGTCGACACAGTATCCGAGCAAGGTACGGCAAAAGGGCAATACGCTCTTCAGGATTAATAACAACGGCGTCGAAGACAACGGTCAGAACTCTATCTGGGGTCTGGCTTCCAAGTTCCGACCTGTGGACCTGTCTGCTGAAGTCACCTTCCTGCACTTCTTCCCTGTGACCGTCAAGGCTTCGCTGGACTTCATCAAGAACATTGGTTTCCAAGAGGACGATATCCATGCGCGTGCTGGTTCTGTGTTGAATAGCTACACCGTTGCCAAGAAAACCAATGCAGTGCAAGCCAAGGTGGCCGTGGGTGTGGACCGCATCGATCGAGCAGGTCAGTGGCAATCCTTCCTGGCTTATCGCCGTTTTGAGCGTGATGCCTGGTTGGACGCTTTCACAGATACCACCTGGCATTTGGGCGGCACGAATTACCAAGGGTGGAGCATTGGTGGACAGTACGGCATTGCCCCCCGCACGTCGCTGGGCCTGAGGTGGACCAGCACCCGCAATTTGAGCGACGCCACGCTGTATGGCTCCGCCCCCGGCTACAGCGATGCGATCCTGAAGATCGATGTGCTGCAGCTTGAGCTGAACACCCGCTTCTGATGGAGTTGATCATGCCCATTCATCATCATGGTGCGCAAGCACGTCGTCTGATCAGCCTCACGACCCTGACCCTGGCCACCCTCATGGCTGTGAGCGTAGGGGCCCATGCCGAAGACAAAGGCAATCGAGAGCGTGAGGCATTGCGCCGTGCGCAGCAGACCTTGCGTCAAACTCAGGAAGAGCGCGATGCCTTGGCCAGCGAAAAAGCCAATCTCGCGCAAGCCAAGGACAAGGCCGAGAGCGAGTTGAAGCAGACCGGTTCACGTATCCGAACGGTTGAAGCGCAGGCGCGTGGCACCAAGGCCAGACTGGATCAGGTTGAAGCGAACTTGAAAGCCAAGGATGAAGCCTTGCAAGCTGCAGAGCAGCGTGAACAGGCTTTGCAGGCAGAGTTGCAGAAGACTCAGTTGGCGCTCAAGGAGCAGACTCGCACCGCAGCATCCGTGAGCGGTTTGCTGGCGGAGACCAGCAAGGAGAACGAAGGACTGAAGGCGCAGAACAAATCTCTCTATGGCATTGGCCTGAATCTTGTGGAGGTGGTACGAACCCAGTCACCGGCGGCCTGGTTGCGTGCGCATGATTCCTTGCTGGGTTTCAAGGGCGTTGAAGCCGAAAATCTGGCTGAAAAGTTCAGAACCATGCTCGACGATGCACGCTACAACACGCCGACCTTGACGGCAACTGCCGCACCTTGACGTGCGTCTACGCAGCGCTGACAGCATGAAAAAAAAGGGGTAGCAAACGCTACCCCTTTTCTGTTGTGAGCCAACTCACGATTCAGTTGGCTTCGTTTTCCGTATAGACGCCAACCGTGGCGGGGAGTCGGGCTACTTCGAACTGGCTCATCCAGCGGGTCAGGATGCTGTCTTTGCCGAAGCTGTGTTCGGCATATGTGCGCGCATGGGTGCCCAATTCCTGGCGGCGTTCAGGGGCATCTGCCAGCACCTGCACAGCCTGTGCCAGTGAGCTGATGCAGCCGGGGCGCGCAATGACGCCGCAATGCGTCAGCACATTGGCCAGTTCAGTATGCGCATGGCAGGTGGCCACAACAGGCCGCCCGCTTGAGAGCATGCCCGTCAACTTGGAAGGCAGTACCAAGTCTTCGGCCTCGGCGCTTTGTGTGAGCAGGTGGATGTCGGCCATGCCCAGCAACTCGCTCAAATGCTCTTTGGGTTGAAGAGGGAGCAGCCGGACGTTGGGCAGGCCATCGCAGGCGGCCTCGATGGCAGGCCTCATCACGCCGTCACCGCAGATGACAAAGACGATGTCCTTGCGATGTGCCAGCAAGCGGGCCGCAGCGGGGATGGCCGGCAGATCCTGCTTGCTGCCCCAGGTGCCCGAGAACATGGCTACGATTTGATCAGGCTTGATGCCCAGTTGCTCTCGGTAACTGCTGGGTTTGTCCAGCGGATTCACACCGGCTGTGTCCACCCAGTTCGGAAACAATTCGATGGCATCGGGTGTGACACCTTTGCTGCGAAGTTTCTCAACCATCTTGCTGGAGATCGTTGATACCTTGTCGAAGCGACGCAGCAGATGGCGCTCGCACCACAGCGTGGCGTTCTTGAGGAAGCGGCCTTTGAGCATGCTCATCTGAAAGGCCACGTCCACTTCGAAATCCTGCACATGCAGCCATGCGGTGGCGCCGCACAGCCTGGCTGTCAGCCACCCCATTGGCGCGCAAGCCAGCGCAGGTGCCACGGTCAACACGACATCAGGGCTCCAGGTCAGTTGACGCAGCATCACGGGCATCGAGCTGATGGCGAAACTCAGTGTGTGCAAAATGCGCTTGATGCCATTGGGCTGAGACGGCACCCACAGCGGTGCGCGCCACACATCGACGTTCTGGATGCGCTCACGGCGGTACAGCGGCCAGCGGTAGCCTTTGGCGATCTGCCAGTTTGGATAGTAAGGCGGTGCAGCAACCACCCTCACATCGTGACCTTGTGCGGACAGCCACTCGGCCATCTCGCCAGAGTACTTGCCTATGCCGGTTGGTTCCGGGGCGTAGTTTGCGCTGTAGATCAGGATTTTCATCGGTGGCCTCTTGGCTACGGATGATTCAAAAAGCGTGTAACGCCACCAAGTCGGGGGGGATAGTCCGAATGGCGAAGGTGTGGCTGTGATGTGCCAATGCCTCGCGCACAGCCAAAGGTACTCAATATGAGCCGAACGGCTCATGTGTGGACATGCCTGCGTTAAGCCTGCGCGGCACCATCTGTGCCTTGAGTTGAATGTCAAAGCAGGAGCTTGTTTGTGATTCTTCAGGGCACAGATTCCCGTGCAGGCCCATCGTTTTCTTTGCGCAATCGCGTAGCGCGTGCTGTGTGGGGCGTGGTGTGGGCCCTGTTGTTCCGACCCTCCCTGAGGCCAATGCACGCCTGGAGAGTGAGTCTGCTGCGCTTGTTTGGCGCGCGCATTGGCCAGCAAGTGCACATACACGCTTCGTGCCATGTCTGGGCACCCTGGCAACTGGAGATCGCTGACAGGGTCGGCATTGGCGAGCGCGTGATCATCTACAACATGGGGTCATTGCGCATCGGCCGGGAAGCCGTCATTTCTCAGGGCGCACATCTGTGTGGTGGCACCCACGATTACAACGATCCCTCGTTTCAGTTGATGGCAGCAGACATCCACATCGGAGATCAGGCCTGGGTTTGCACGGAAGCCTTCATCGGCCCCGGGGTGACCGTGCCGCGCGGCTGTGTGGTGGGCGCACGTGCTGTGTTGATGCGAACACCGCTGGACGGCGAGTGGGGTGTTTTTGCTGGTAACCCGGCAAATAAGATCAAGACGCGGAGGGCGCATGGCTGATAGTTCCATCAACGTATCGGTGTTGATTCTGACCAAGAACGAGCGGGCCGATCTTCCGGGGTGTCTGCGCAGCATCGCCTGGTGCGACGACGTTCACGTTTACGACTCAGGCAGTACGGACGATACGGTGGAGATTGCGCAGAGCATGGGTGCCCATGTCACGCAACGAACCTATGCCAATGTCGATGCGCCTTTTGGCGGAGATGAATCCGCGCACAGGAATTGGGGCCTGCGTCACATTCCCTTCAAACACGAGTGGGTGTTGACGCTGGATGCCGACGAGCGTTCAACAGATGGGCTGGTGAAGGCCTTGCGCAAGCTCTCGCAACACAGAAACGACTGCGTGGCTTATCGCATTCTGCGCAAGGACTACTTTCTGGGAACGTGGATCAGGCATGTGACGGTCACGCCCTATCACGTGCGCGTCTTCAAGCCTGCTTTCGTATCTTATGAACGTGTGATCAATCCAG